>JBAPYE010000232.1:0-3794 GCA_049284575.1 Desulfobacterales bacterium | reverse complement strand
CTTGTCTTTTGGCCCGTCACCGGCGTTACATTCGCCGGCACATATCCCGATATGCACCGGCGAATGTGCCTGGGTGACGAACCAAAATCCGGCGCCATATTGTGCAATTATTTATTGCCGCGACCCTTATCACTCACCAACGCACCGTAGAGAAGGTCGTTACTCATCAGGTGGTCATAGTTGATTTGGGCGACACCGATGTGGTTGAACAGATCGCCACTCGGCATGTCGGCCATTTCCCGGCGGAACTTCCGGGGCCTGAGGCCAAAGAGATTTATCAGCACATCACCGTTCACCTCCAGGTAGACCCCATAGCCGGTCCCCCGATCGTAGAGGAAAAACCAGAGGGGCGCCGTGCGGGCGCGGTGCATCGCCACCAGGGTGCCCTTGCCCACCGATGCCCCCGTCCAGGTGTGAAGATAATCCAGGCAGGGGGCGGTGTTCTGCCCGTCGACGACCGCAAAGCCGGCGCTGGTGAGCACGATGGCGTTCTCGCGTTGGGGAAGAATACCAGTATTACCCTCCAGCTCTTTCCAGGCCTCAAATACGGCGCGCTGGGTCAGGGTTTGCCAAACCGCCTGCGCCGGGTCGGCCGGCTGTCTGGCCAGCGCCGGGAGCGCGCCGGCGGCCATCAGAAAAAGTCCGGTCAGGGCCACAATCAACCACAGGCCATATCGGCCTCCACAATAGCGTTTCTGGTGCATCGTTTTTCTCCTTTCAGGTGTCGTGTCTTTGAACTGCGTTTCCGACCCGGTGCGGCCCGCGTGGCCTAGCAGGAGATTGCGCCCCCTGCAAAGTCGCGGACAAGCCGGGGCGAGGCGGTGGACCGAACGGGGAAGACCGCCGCCGCACCCAAGGATTGACGGGAGAAAAGCCGACTGCTAAGATGACTCGGCGTTTCCCGGTATCCCTGGGCGCGCCTGCTTGGTGGAAGGCAGCCGCTATCCCTCGCCAAAGGACGGCTGCCTTCCTTTTTCCGGGGAGGACCCGGATCCCCCGCAAGGCCAGGATGGACATTTCTGCACTGCGCTGTCTCACCCCCTTTCCCCGGCCGCGGGTGCGTCCCGGGACCGTTCATCCGACAGCAAAAAAAAAGCCACGAAGACTCCCCTTCCGTTGGAAGAGAAAAGCCTTCGTGGCCAGTTTTTTTCGGTTTCGCCCTATTTTGGGACGGACGCGCCGCCCAGCGCAGACCCGCATGGGAGGGGGACGGTCAGCCCGTTGCAATTTCCAATTGCAAGTGAAGTGGATTTGCTATTTCATTTGACTCGTCTTGTCAACTAAAATCCTCGTGATTCAAGCGTAAAAGTCATGTCCGGAACTACAGCGTTGGCGCTCCCGAATGGGTGCACATCCTTTGCCAAAGCGCCCGGGCGCATCCCAAGCGGGGCCTGGATTGCATGGGGAGCTTCGGGGGCTGAGGGGCGCGGTTTCATCTTTTCGATCTAATCGTGGCCATGATCGTGGGGGTCCTCGTCGTGGCCGGCGTGATCATGGTCATGGGGGCCGTGTTCGCCCTCGTGTTTGTGGGTATGGGCATCGCCTTCGCCCTCATGGGTGTGCGGATGTCGGTGCTCGTGCTGGTGGTTTTGGTCGCCTTGCATGGAAGGCCTCCTTTCGGCTGTGGGGTTGACGTGCTGTGGGGTGCGTAATTTCAGAAACACCCGGGCTGCCTGAACCGGCCAGGGATCGCGGACGCAACAGGGGTCTAATCCGCAAAACCCGCCGGCGCACCGATCTGCCCCCAGTCCGCTTGCATCTGATCATAAACCGGGGCACCCAATAGGAAGGTGTAGATCGTGTCGGCCATTGCGGCGGGGTCAATGTCGTCAAAGCGCTCCGGGTAGAGGCGCTTGCCCACCGCCCAGGCGTTGGCCAAGGCCGTGCCGATGTTGGTGGTGTAGAAATTGAAGGGCAGCAGGGTGTAAACCCGGCTGTTTTTGAAGGCCTGCAGGCTCTGGTAGTAGCCGGGCTTTTTGCGGTAATCGGCCGCCACCAGCTCCAGCCCGCCGCCGTCGACGAAGATCACCTCGGGATCGAGCTTCAGCAGGATCTCCTTGTCCACAAAGAGATGGCTGCCCACGCGGGCCTCCACCCGCTCGGCCAGATTCTCGGCGTTCACCCAGCCGAGCGGTATGTACTGCTGCTCGGTGCTTTCGATGCCGTGGGTGCCGCGGTAGCCGATCCCGCCCACATAGACCCGGGCCCGTTTTTCGGGGGGGATCTCGGCGGTGCGGCGCTGGAGTTCACGCCGCTGGTCTTCGATGAAGGCCACCACCGCTTCGGCGCGTGCGGTCCGGTTTAAAATTTCCCCGGCCACCCGCAGCGCCTCAAAAACCGCTTCGTCGAAGGTGGCAAAGGCGCCGTAGCTCAGCACCACCACCGGCACCCCCAGGGTCTGCTGGACCTCGTCGGCCAGGGCCGCATCCATGTAGGTGACGAAAATCAGCTCGGGCCGGACCCGCAGCAGGGCCTCCAGGTCCGGTTTTTTGTTGATGCTGGCGGGCCCGCCGGGACCGACCACCGGCAGCCGCGCCAGGCCGGGGTACGCCATCCAGTACGGGCGGCCGCGGGGGGTGCGCTTCTCCATCTCCTCCACCCCGACCACCCGGTCCTGGGTCTGAAGATAGACGATCAGCCGCAGGGCCCCCGGCCCCAGGCAGACGATGCGGCCCGGGTCAGCCGGTGCGCTCACCGTCCGCTGGGCCATATCGGTCACCGTGACCGTGGCGGCGCCGGCCGATGCCGCCACCAGCAGAACGATCGCACCGACAAGCGATCCCCATCTTTTCCCGATCATTGGCTTTCTCCCGCCGGGGCCAGCGGCACGACCACCGCTTGCCCCTGCACCATGGCAATCTCGACATCCACCCCGTAGACCTCCCGGATCAACGCGGCCTCCACTGCCCGGCGGGGGACCAGGGCGTGGACCCGGTGGTCTTTTAAAAACAGAAAGTGATCCGCGAAACGCAGTGCCAGGTTGAGATCGTGGATCGAGACCACCGCCGCCAGCCCGTCCGATCTGACGATCCGGCGAATCAAGCCCAGTACCTCCAGCTGGTTCCTGAGATCAAGGCTGCTGGTGGGTTCATCCATCAGCAGGATCTTGGGCGACTGCGCGAGCGCGCGCGCGATGATCACCTTCTGCAGCTCACCGCCGCTCAAAGCGCTCACCGGCCGGTGGGCCAGCGGCGCCAGTCCCATCTGCTCCAGGGCCGCTTCAATCTTGGCGTAATCCTCCCGGGAGGCCGCCCAGCGGATGTGCGGCTTGCGGCCCACAAAAACCGCCTCGAAAACCGTCAGCCCCGTCTCCGACGACTTTTGGGGGATGTAGCCCACGCGCCGGGCGATCCGCCGGCGATCCATCCGCAGCAAGTCCTCGTTTTCCAGTAGCACCGCCCCCTGCTGGGGGGTGAGGATCCGGTTGAGGCATTTCAGCAGAGTGGATTTGCCGGCGCCGTTGACCCCCAAGATTCCCAGGATGCGCCCGGCCTGCAGTTCAAAGCCCACATCAGCCAGCACCGCCCGGCCGTTGTAGGCAAATCGGATGTCCGCGGCCGTCAGCATCAGCGCCGCCCCCGCATCAGCAGAAAGAGAAACATCGGCGCCCCCATAAACGAGGTCACCACCCCCACCGGCAGGGCCCCGGAGCCGATCAGCACCCGCCCGACGGTATCGGCCAGCAGCAGCAGCAGGGACCCCAGGATCGCGGAGAAGGGAATCAGGAGACTGTTTTCCTCGCCGACCAGGCGCCGTGCCATGTGGGGCGCGATCAGCCCGACAAAGGCGATCAC
>JBAPYE010000231.1:0-9360 GCA_049284575.1 Desulfobacterales bacterium | reverse complement strand
GGGCGGTTAACTCAGCGGGAGAGTGCTACCTTCACACGGTAGAAGTCACTGGTTCAAATCCAGTACCGCCTACCACATACCGCAAGGGGTTACGGTGTCAGCCGTAGCCCCTTTTTGTTTTGGTTTTCGGATTCTCAGAGATTCTTGACCTTCAGCATATTGGTGGTGCCGGCGGCCCGCACGGGGTGGCCGGCGGTGATCACCACCAGGTCCCCCTTGCTCACCTTGCCGGATTTCAAGGCCGCAGCGGAGGCTTCCTCCAGGCGTGCGTCGGTGTCCACCGAGTCGTCCTCCAGAAACGGGCAGCACCCCCAGCAAAGGGTCAGGCGCCGCACCGTGTGCACGTCCGGCGACAGGGCGATGATCGGCGGCCGGGGCTTGAAGCGTGAAATCTGGGCGGCCGTGAACCCGGAGCGCGAGGTGGCCACGATGGCGCGCGCATTGAGGTGATCGGCCAGAACGCAGGAGGCATAGGCCACCGACCCCGAGATGTCCTTTTTGGGCATCAGCTGCAGGTACTTGTTGTGGGGGTAATTTTTTTCCGCATTTTCGATGATCCGCACCATGAACTCCACCGCCGCGACCGGGTAGCTGCCGCTGGCGGTCTCTTCGGAAAGCATCACCGCATCGGTCCCGTCGAGCACCGCATTGGCCACGTCGGTTGCCTCGGCCCGCGTCGGGCGAGGGGAATTGACCATCGAGCGCAGCATCTGGGTGGCGATGATAACCGGTTTGCCGGTCGTATTGGCGATGCGCACCAGCATTTTCTGGATCTCGGGGACTTTTTCCAGCGGGATTTCAACGCCCAAATCCCCCCGCGCCACCATAATCCCATCGGAAGCATCCATGATGGAGTCGATATTGTCGAGCGCCTCGTGCTTTTCGATCTTGGCGATAACCGGCGTATTCTTGCCCGCTTTGCGGATCATCGCCTTGACGCTGCGGATGTCTTCCGCGGTTCGCACGAAGGACAGGGCGACATAGTCGACATCGTTTGCCAGACCAAAAGCCAGGTCGGCCTCGTCCTTGGGGGTCACGGCGGGGGCCTTGATGGTGCCCGACGGGAGGTTGATGCCCTTGTTGGAGGTCAGGACCCCCCCGGTGATCACATCGCAGACGATCTCGGTATCGGTGGTGCCCACCACCACGAGTTCCATCAGCCCATCGGCCAGGAGAATCCGGTCATGGGGGTTCACCTCGCGCGGCAAGTCGTGATACGAAACCGAAATGCGGTTGCCGGTTGCCTCGAACTGCTCGCTGGTCAAAACGACCGTTTCACCCGGGGCGAGCCGAACTCCCGGGCTGCGCACCTGACCGACGCGTATTTTGGGCCCGCAGAGGTCCTGCAGAATGCCCACCGGCTTTTTCAACTCCGCCGAGATCGCCCGGATACGGGCTATTTTTTCGAGATGCTCCTCGTGACTGCCATGGGAGAAGTTCAGCCGGGCCACGTTCATCCCCGCCTGGATCAGTCGCCGGATGATATCCGCGCTTTCACTCGACGGCCCGATGGTGCAAACGATCTTGGTCATTGACATGATGGGTCCTTTTTCGAAAGTAAGCTCCCGGTCGATGCACCCCCCACAAAAGCGTCTGCCGTCTGGACAGGTCACCCAACCGCTGGGCGGCCGCGGCCACGGTCTGGCGCAAACGCTTTGACGGCCGCCGACCCGCCGGGGGCGCCACAGATTTCCAGCAAAGCGGCCTCGATCAGGAGCCTGGGATTCTGGGCGGCGGTTTTGAGCTGCAGGTCAACGGTGTTTAAAGTTTCAATCGCCCGCACCAGTTCAGCCTCTGAAAAACTGGCTGCGCGCAGCAGCAGCTGAAAGGCAGGGTAAGGGCTGCGGGGATTTTTGGCAAGCACCAGATCCGTGGCGGCCTTGGCCGTTTTCTCGTTTTTGGCGCCCCGTGCGGCTGGCGTTTGTCCAGGGTCGGTCAGGCTGTCGTTCCAGGCCGTTATCTGGGCTGCCAGCGCCTGATCGGATGCCTGCAACACGGGCATGACGCTGCTGCTGAACTGCCCGTAGCTCATCCCCGCCTGCCAGACGCGCCCACCCTCGCCGGTGGCAAACGCCTTGGCCAGCAAGAGTTTTCGGACCTGATTGATGAGGGCTGCCAGCAGCTGCAGCGGATGAAAATTGTCGGCCAGCAGAGAGCCAAGATAGAACCAGGCGTCCTCCAGATTTCGCTCCGCGAGGGCATTGGTCAATTGGTAAATGGGGTCCTTGCGACTTCTCTGCGCCACGCGCTCCACATCCTGCAGGGTGATTTGCCGGCGTTCGCCGACAAATAAAACCAACTTGTCCAGATTTTGGCTGAAGGCCCGCAGATCGAACCCCGTCAGGGCGCACAAGAAACGGTAGGCGTCAGGGTCAAGGGTTTTCCGGTGGGTGCGAAGGATGGGCTCCAGGGTGTCGCGCAAAACCGATTCCTGGACCGCTTTATCGGCCTTGCGCTCGCCGCCGGGGACAGCGCAGTCCACCACGAGCCCCCGCTCCAGCAGGACCTTAAACAGGGTTCGCCGCCGATCGACGGTGTCGCTGGTAAGAATCAGGTGGTTGCCCCCGGGAAAGCCTTTTTCGACGGCCTTCTGGAGCACCTCGGCGCTGTCGGCGCCGGGGGGGATCGCTATCCCCCGCTCCCGACAATCGGCCACCAGGGCCTCCAGCCAGGCGTGGTCGGCGCCCTGGGTGTCATCGATCTTCAACAGCCGGTTTCGATTCTCGCCCCGCAGATCCTCCCAGCAAAGCCCCAGCAGGCCCACGTAAGCGGCCAGTGCCCGTGCGGCTTTCTCCATTTCCCGGGCGTCATAGGCGGCCCGGGCTTTGGTCAGAAGATTGGCGGCATCGCTGCGGGAGTGGAAAACCCGCGAATCCCGGACGGCCACCACTTTGGGGCCCGGCATCATGGAATAGGTGGTAAGCCTTTCGACAAGGTCGAAAACAGATGCCTGAGCATCATCGAGCAGCTCGAAGTTCAGCTCTCGGCGGGCCGGCGGCAGCATAGCGTCAAGGAGTTTTTCAAAAACCGACTGACAGATAAATTCCTCACCGAAAATCAGATAGACCGGCGCGAACGCGACCTCGCCCTTTTTCTCAGAAAGGGATTTAAGGTGGGCATCGATCTCCTTGTAGGTGATTTCAGGCATGGGCAGCAGATTACCAAATGGTTTCTTCGCCGGGGCCAAATGGCGCTCACCGGTCGCCGGCGCAGCAAAGGATTGGGTGATGGGCAAGAGCGGCGCGCCAAGAGGCGCTCGCGCGGTGAGATTGTTTTTGGCCGCGGCCCTCGGACCGCGCAGGCCCTACCCGGGCACCCGGTTCAGCAGAAGGTGCAGCACAAAAACGCTGATCCCCACGGTGATCGCGCTGTCGGCGACATTGAAGGCCGGCCAGTGCAGCGTGCCGACATAAAAATCGAGAAAATCAACCACCTTGCCAAACCGCAGACGATCGATCAGGTTGCCCACGGCGCCACCGAAAATCAACGCGAAAGCGGCCCTCAGACCGGGATGGGTCGACGGCGTTTTAAAGTAAAAGTGCAAGATCAATCCGATCGCCAGGGTGGAGACGACCAGAAAGAGAATGGTGCGCACCAGCGGGCTCTGACCAGCCATGAAACCGAATGCCCCCCCGGGGTTGTGGATGTGGGTGAGGCTGAAAAAACCGGGAATCACCGGGATCGATTCGTAAAGCCGCATGGTGTTCAAAACCACCGCCTTGGAGACCTGGTCCAGCAGGATCACCGGCCCTGCTATCATGAGGAGCCGACCGATTTTTGGGCGCATGGATCGCGGCGTCATGGGACCTCGGCCTCGTCTGGTTTTTGGGTGTCAACAGCAGGCGGAACAGCGCAAAGGTTCCGCACCCCCCGACGGCCGAGATGACCGCCGGATTCCTGGTTTCAGGGGCTCCGAACGATCCCCCGAGGGTGCCTACAGGCCGGATTCGGCCAGTGCGCTCCGGCAGCGGGGGCAGATGGTCTGATGTTCCGGCAGGCTGCCGACGGCCGGGTCATGCACCCAGCAGCGCTCACACTTGTCGCCTTCAGCCGGCGCAACTCCGATCTGAAGCCCGTCAATCTCGACGCTCACGTAAGCCCCCGGCAAGTCCTGGTCTTTTACCAGGGTTACCTGGGAGACGATCAGGATCGACCGCAATTCCTGGCGATAGGAATCGAGAAGCCGGTAAAGGCTTTCAGCGGCACTGATGGTGACCGCGGCATCCAGGGAATGCCCGACCCGTTTTTCAACCCGGGCCCCTTCGACGGCCTTGGACACCTCGCCGCGCAGCGCTAGAATCCGCTCCCACTTTTGGGCCAGCCCGAGGTCCTGGCAGTCCGCCGCAACCACCGGCAGGGCGGCCAGGTGCACGCTGGCCTCCCGGTTGTCGTCGGTCGGCATGAATTTCCAGATTTCCTCGGCGGTAAACGGCAGCACCGGGGCCATCAAGCGCACCATGGCGTCGGCCAGGGCCAAGAGCACCGTCTGGGCGCTTCGGCGCTCAGGGGAGGCTTGCGGCGAGGTGTAAAGCCGGTCTTTGAGAATGTCCAGGTAGAAAGCCGACAGTTCCACCGTGCAGAAGTTGTAAAGGCTGTGGTAGATCAGGTGAAATTCGTAGCTGTCGTAGGCCTTGCGCGCTCTGCGGATCAGGGACTGGAGCCGGTGAAGGGCAAAGCGGTCGATCTCGGGCATGGCCGCGTAGGCCACCCGATCCCGGTTCGGGTCGAAGTCGGCAAGATTTCCCAGCAAAAAGCGGCAGGTGTTGCGAATCCGGCGGTAGGCGTCGCTGAGCTGGTTGAGAATTTTGTCGGATATCCGGATGTCGTCGCGGTAGTCCGAGGCGGATACCCACAGGCGCAGAATCTCGGCCCCGTAGTGATCGATAACCTCCTTGGGGGCAATGATGTTACCGACCGATTTGGACATCTTCTTACCTTCGGCATCCACCACGAACCCATGGGTGAGCACCGAGCGGTAGGGGGCCCGTCCGCGGGTGCCGACCGCCGTCAAAAGCGAACTGTGAAACCAGCCACGGTGCTGGTCGCTGCCTTCCAGGTAGAGGTCCGCCGGCCACTTCAGGTTCGGCCGCTGCTCCAGCACCGCCGCATGGCTGACACCCGAGTCAAACCAGACATCCAGGATGTCGGTCTCCTTTTCCAGGTTGCGGCCGCCGCAGCCCTTGCAGACGGTTTCGGCGGGCAGCAGCTCGGCTGCCGGCTTTTCAAACCAGATGTCGGCGCCATGGACTTTAAAAAGATCGAAGATATGATCGAAAATCTCGGGGGTCGCCATAATTTCGCCGCAGTCGGCGCACTGAAAGGCGGTGATCGGGACTCCCCAGGCCCGTTGACGCGACACGCACCAGTCCGGCCGGTTTTCGATCATACCGTAAATCCGCTCCCGACCCCAGCGCGGCACCCACTGGACGCGATCGATCTCGGCAAGCGCTTTTTGCCGCAGGCCGGTTTTCTCCATGGAGATAAACCACTGGGGTGTGGCCCTGAAAATAACCGGCTGCTTGCAGCGCCAGCAGTGGGGATAGGAATGGCTGATCTGCCGTTCGGCCAGCAGGGCTCCTTGGGACTTCAGCTTGGCATTGATGTTCTGGTTGGCGTCAAAGACAGGCTGACCGTTGAAAAATTCGACCTCATCCGTGAAGCACCCCTGGTCGTCCACCGGTGAGTAGGCGTCGAGATCGTACTGCAGCCCCACCTCGTAATCCTCCCGGCCGTGGCCGGGGGCCGTGTGAACGCAGCCGGTGCCGGCCTCCAGGGTGACGTGATCGCCGAGAATGATCAGGGAATCGCGGTCGTAAAGGGGGTGACGGCAGCGCTTGCGCTCCAGATCGCGGGGGGCGATCGCGGTGACGATGTCGTAGTCGGAGAAACCGAAGGTTTGCATGCAGGCGGCCACCAGTTCACGGGCCAGAATCAGGATTTCGCCGTTGCGGGTGTCCACCGCAACGTATTCGAAATCCGGATGGAGAGCCACCGCCAGGTTGGCCGGAATGGTCCACGGGGTGGTGGTCCAGATGACCAGGAAGACGCTGCGGCCGGCCAGCGCGGGAAGGGCTGCCCCCAGGTCGTCCTGAAGGGCGAACTTGACGTAAATCGACGGTGAAGCGGCGTCATAGTACTCGATTTCAGCCTCTGCCAAGGCGGTCTGGCAGTGGTTGCACCAGTAAATCGGCTTCTTGCTCTTGAAGAGGCTGCCGTCCTGTGCGAACTTGCCGCACTCGCGGGCGATGGTGGCCTCGTAGGCGAAATTCATGGTCAGGTAGGGGGTGTCCCACTCCCCCATGACTCCGAGGCGCTTGAATTCCTCGCGCTGGATGTCGATGAATTTTTCGGCATAACGCCGGCAGCGCTTGCGCACCTGGACCAAGGAGAGGGTGTTCTTTTCGGCCCCCAACTCTTTGTCCACATTGTGCTCGATGGGCAGGCCGTGGCAGTCCCAGCCGGGAACATAGACCGCGTCAAAGCCCGCCATCTGACGGGAGCGGACGATAATATCCTTCAGGATCTTGTTCAGCGCGGTGCCGATATGGATGTGACCGTTGGCATAGGGAGGACCGTCATGCAGGATAAAGCGTTCCCGGCCGCTGGAAGCCGCGCGAATGGTGTCGTAGAGCCCCACCTCTTCCCATGCTTTCAGTTGCAGCGGTTCCCGCTGAACCAGGCTGGCTTTCATGGGGAACTTGGTTGAGGGCAGGTTGAGCGTCTTTTTGTAGTCCATGGGTCCTCCGCAGGTTGAAATATCCGTCTCCTCTTCACTCAAAAAAACGGCAGCGATGAAAATACCGGAAGCGCCCAGTCGATTGGACCGGTGGTGCCAGCAGGTCGCCCGCTCGGTTGCAGGCGGCCGTTTCTCGGCAGAGAGGGGGATCGGACGTTGGCTTTCCCAAAGCTGATAAAACTATGCTACAAGGCTTTCGGCTGTCAAGCCAAAAGGCGGCACAGCGGGGCATTTCGGGCCGGCGATAGGCTGCGAACGCGGTTTCGGGGGGGACTGTACACGGGGCGACGGCCTGGCGCAGGCGAAGCCCCAGGGCACTTCCGGTAATCGGCCCGAAGGGGGGCTTGAAGGCGGCCGTCACCCCTGCCAAAGGACCGTTCCGTGATCAAAATCGCCTGTCAGCAATTTCGGCTCGCGGATGCTGTGGCTGCTTGCAGTACCACGATGGCGCGGCGATCCCCGGTGGGCGGCAGGGCGAAGGCGTCGATCCGAACGGCCAGCTGCGGCAAGGCCACCGGCCCCGCGCTTTGGCGCGCGTGGGCCAGCGCAGCCACCTCGGCTTCGGCCGTTCTGCCTTTCATGGCCACCAGCCGCCCGCCGGGCGCCAGCAGGGGGAGACCGGCGGCAACGAACCCGGCCAGATCCGAAAAGGCCCGGCAGACCACCACGTCATATCGGCCGGCATAATGGGGATCAGCGGCCAGGGCCTCAACTCGCACATGACGAGCCGCCGTCCCCTCCAGGGCCAGAATGCGGATGAGATGGTTGAGGAAGCTTACCTTGCGACGCACGGCCTCGACCAGGGTCACCGCCAGGGCCGGTCTGACGATTTTAAGCGGAATTCCCGGAAAGCCGGCCCCGGAGCCGATATCCAGCAGGCGCCCGCCAGGCGGCAGAACCCTCAGGGCGGAGACGGCGTCCACAAAATGCTTTACCGCGACCGCCGCCGGGTCGGTGATGGCCGTAAGGTTCATCTTTTGGTTCCAGCGAAGCAGCTCGCGTGCGTGAACCGCGAATTTTTCCGTCGCGGCGGCGCCGATGTCTACCCCCAGGCGGCCGGCGGCGTCCCGGATGAGATGCTGCCACTCAAGGGAGCCGATCATCATTCCGCGTCGTTTGCCTCCGGAAGCGATACATTTTCGACCGCGTCGTCGAAGTCCATCAAAATGGTGACGTCCGACCCCCCGTCGGAGAGTGTTCGGGCGTTGGGGTAGCGTTTTCTGAAGACGTGCAGCATACCCCTGTTTTCGCGCAGCACGGTGGCGGTAAACTTGTTGTAGTCGTTGAGCTTGGCGATCCGCTCCAGTTCCCCCAGAAGGTAGGACGCAACCCCCATCCCCTGGTAATCCTCGCGCACCACGAAAGCGACCTCGGCAGTGGCCTCATCGGCCATGGCATAGGAGCCGATCGCCATGATTTCTTGGTGTCCGCCCTTTTGGACCAAGCCGATAATCGACATGTTCTTGCGGTAATCGACGCTGGCCCACTGTTTCTGCACCACCTCGTGGGAAAAGAGTTTCATCTTGTAGAAAAATCGGAAGTAAATCGTTTTTTCCTGCAGAGAGTAAAAAAAATTGCGGAAGGCGAATTCATCCGAGGGCAGCAGCGGCCGGAAATCGATCGTTTTGCCGTTTTTAAGCCTCATCGCGCTCTTGTACTCTTCGATGAAGATCAGATCTTCGGTGGTGGGGGTGAGCTGATCGGAAAAGATGTAATGGCGCTTCTTGGCCATGTCGATCAGTTCCTCGCGGAATTTGGGGTGGGCGATCTGCGCCAGTTCCACCACGCGCTGGTAGATCCCCTTGCCCTTGAGTTCGGCGATGCCATATTCGGTCACGACGAAGTTGACGTCCGCACGGGTGGTGGCAACCCCGGCGCCCTCGCTCAAATGCGTCACGATCCGGGAGACCTTCCCGTTCTGGGCCGTGGACGGCAGCGCGATGATCGAAAACCCGCCCTTGGACATGGCACTGCCGCGGATGAAATCGACCTGATCACCGATCCCGCTGTAGAAGAGATACCCCATGGAGTCGGTGCAGACCTGCCCGGTCAGATCGACCTCAAGGGCGCTGCTGATGGAAATGAGATTGTCGTTGCGGGCAATTTCGGTGGGGTTGTTGACGAAATCCGAAGAGCGGAAGTAAAATCCCGGGTGGTTGTCCACAAACCGGTAGAGCGCTTCCGAGCCCATGCACAGCGAAGCCACCGCACGACCCGGCAGAAGGGTTTTTTTCTTGTTGGTGATCACCCCCTTTTCAAACAGGGGCATCATGCCGTCGGTAATCAGCTGGGTGTGCAGACCGAGGTCCTGCCGCTTGTCGAGGTATTTCAAAATGGCGTTCGGCAGGTGTCCGAAGCCCACCTGCAGGGTGGCGCCATCCTCCACCAGCTGCGAAACGTAATGGCCGATCCGGCGGGTGACTTCCTCGTTCTTCTTTCCCGGCACCATCTCCACCAGCGGTTCATCGTGAATCACAAAATGATCGATATCATCCACGCGCACAAAGCTGTCCCCCCAGGTTCGCGGCATCTGGGAGTTGACCTGGGCGATGACGGTGCGGGCATTGTCCATCCCCGAGCGGGTAATGTCCACCGACACCCCCAGGCTGCAGTAGCCATAGCGA
>JBAPYE010000230.1:0-10729 GCA_049284575.1 Desulfobacterales bacterium | reverse complement strand
ACTTTCGACCGACAGCCTATCCCCTAAAGGTTCAACAGGCTCTTGATGCTTTCGGTGATCTCCTCGGCCGATGCGGGTTTGGGAATGTAGTCGTCCGCCTCGGTGCTCATGCCGTCGGCATGCGAATAGCGGGTCGAGGAGACGTGCGAGGCCACGGCAGTCAGCAAAATCACCGGGATCTCGCACAGTGTCTTGTCGCCCTTGAGCTCGCGGCACACTTGGTAGCCGTCCTTTTCCGGCATCATGACGTCCAACACCACGGCATCCGGCGGGTTGGCCTTGATTTTGGCAAGGCCCTGGACCCCGTCATAGGCCACATCCACCTCAAACCCCTCCTTTTCCAGATTTCCCTGGACAATGGCGGCGAAATCGGGCTCATCGTCCACAACCAGGATTCTTTTTTTGGCGTTCATGGGCTCCTCCTTTGGTAGTATAGCGCGGTTCAATGTAAGCTGGGACAAGGGGAACAGGGCCTCACCGCTGCCGGCGCGGATGACCGTTCCCGGCTGATGCGCCGTTTTTCACGCCACTTTGGGGCGGGGGTAGAGACCGGCGCGCTCGATGATCTCCGGCACCTTTTCCTCCCACTCGATGGCCATAACGTGGAAGCCGGCGACACCTTCCACTTCCTTCAGCCGCTGGATGGCCTCCACGCAGATGGTGATGCCCTCCTCGGCCTGCTTCTCCTTGGGGGTATCGGACAGCCGTTTGACCAACTCGTCCGGCACGTCCATCCCCGGCACGCGGTTTTTCATGTAGCGCGCCATGCCGGCGGATTTCATCGGGGTCATGCCGGCGAGGATGTAGACCTTCTCGGTCAGCCCCCGGTCGCGGGCGAGCTTCATCCACTCCTCGAACCTGTCGAGATTGTAGATGCACTGGGTCTGAATAAACTCCACTCCCGCCGCGACCTTCTTGGCCAGGCGCGGCACGCGGATCTCGAAGGGGTCGGCAAACGGGTTGGCCGCCGCCCCCACGAACATCTCGGGCGGCCGCTTGATCTCGTCGCCGCCCAGGAATTTGCCCTCGTCACGCATGTAACGAACCGTCTGGGCCAGCTGCAGCGAGTCCAGATCGTGGACGTTTTGCCCCTGGGCGCAGTCCCCGAAGCTGTTGTGGTCGCCGGAGAGGCACAGAATGTTGTGAATATCGAAGGACGCCGCCCCGAGGATGTCGCTTTGCAGCGCCAGCCGGTTACGGTCGCGGGTCACCATCTGCAGCACCGGTTCCAGGCCCATGAGCCTGAGGCGGATACAGGCTGCCAGGCTGCACATCCGGGTCATGGAGGTTTGGTTGTCGGTGATGTTGATGGCGTCCACGTAATCCTTGATCATTTCGGCCTTGCGGGTGATGGCCTCCGGGTCGCTGCCGCGCGGCGGCCCGCACTCGGAGGTAACGGCCAGATGCCCGGCGGCCAGAATCTTTTCCAGTTTGCTGGGTGTTTTGACGGTCATAGCTGCACATCCTCCCTGACAACTTTGCGCGGTCCGCCCGCACGATCGGTGGACCAGTCTTTGATCGGACTCAGTTTTTCGTATTCTTCCAAGGTGCCCAAGGCTTTCAAGCGGTCGATGATCAACTGCCAGGCGCAGTCGACCTCCTTGCTGATTTCGCACTTGCCGTTGCTCGACCCCCCGCAGGGGCCGTTGAACAGCCGCTTGGCACAGCGTGAAACCGGGCAGATCCCGCCGGTCATGGCCAGGATGCACTGCCCGCAGCCCTGGCAGCGTTCGACCCAGAGACCGCGTTTTTCGGTGGCGCCCATGAATTTGGTATTGACCCCCGGCAAAACGGGCGTCGCCTGGTATTTTTCGGCGGTGAACTGCACGCCGACACCGCAGGCGATGGACAGAATGCCGTCATACTGGTCGACCACGTCCCGGATCTCCTCGAGGTACTCGTGGTCGCACTGCCGCTCCAGGGTGATCTCGTCGATTTTGACCTCGCGTCCCTGGTTGAGGGCATTCATCCGCAGTGCCGAGGCCAGGATGCCGACCTCTTTTTTGCCGCCTGCCTCGCAGACCGTCACGCACTCGTTGCAGCCCAGGATCAGGAGGCGTTTGAAGTTTCGGGTGGTTTCGATGATCTCTTCGATGGGTTTTTTGTCGGCGACAATCATTTCCGGACCTCTCTTTGTCGTTGATCTTTTTTATTGGGCGGTTTCACACCCGCACGCCTGCATCCGCCGCCCCTTCAGGCGGCGGCACGCTTGCGGGCCAGCTTGATGGGGTTGGGGCCCAGGGCGGTCACACGTTCGGTCATTTCGACGGCATACTGCGCAAAGCGGGGGCCTTCGCCCGAAGACAGGTTGAACATCTGGACCCGCTCTCCGCCGATCCCGATCTGCTCCAGGAGGTGGCTGACCTGCGCCACCCGCTTGCGGGCCCTGAAGTTGCCGCTGTTGTAATGGCAGTCGCCTTCCATGCAGCCGATCACGCAGACGCCGTCAGCCCCCTTTTCAAAGGCCCGCAGCATATGGATCGTGTCCACTTTGCCGGTGCAGGGCACCCGGATGATCTTCACGTTGGTCGGGTAGTTCAGTCGCATCGAACCTGCCAGGTCCGCGGCGGTGTACCCTCAATAATTGCAGCAGAAAGCCAGGATGATGGGTTCGAATTCGGCGCTCATAAGACTCCCTCCAGCAAGGCTTCCACCTTGCACAGCAACTGGTCGTCCTCGTACCAGTTGAGTTCAATGGCCTTGGCCGGGCACTCGCCAGCGCAGATGCCGCACCCGTGGCACAGGGCCGGGTCGATTTCAGATACGCCCTCGGCGTTGATGCGCGGCACCCCGTAGGGGCACGAGCGCACGCAGACCAGGCAGGAGGCGCATTTGTCGGCCTCCACCTGGGCCACCACCGCCGAGAGCGTCATTTCCGACTGTGACAGGAAGGTGGTGGCCCGCGATGCGGCGGCATACGCCTGGGCGATGGTTTCCGAGAGCAGTTTGGGGCTGTGGGCCGTGCCGCAGACGAAAACCCCCTCGGTGGCCATTTCCACCGGCCGCAGCTTGACGTGGGCCTCCATGAAATAGCCTTCCGCGTTGCGGGCGAGCTTCATGATGGAGCCCAGTTCCTCGGTGTCTTCGGCCACCATGCCGGCGCTGAGCGCCAGCAGGTCGGCCTTGACCTGGAGGCGGCGCCCCAGAATGGGGTCCTCGAAGGTCACCGCCACCCCGGCCTCGCCGGGCGCCACCTCGGGCGGGCGCTCGGGGCTGTAACGGAAAAACAGCACGCCCTTGGCGCGCGCCTCGGTGTAGTAGTCCTCCAGCAGCCCGTAGGTGCGGATATCCCGGTAGAGGACGTAGACGTTGGCGTCGGGGTTTTCGGCCTTGATGTGCAGGGCGTTTTTGATGGCGCTCTGGCAACAGATCCGCGAGCAATTGGGATTCTCCGCGTTGCGCGAGCCCACGCACTGGATCATGACGACCTCGTTCAAGTCGCCGGCCCCTTTTTCCGCCAGGCGCGCCCCCAGCTCCAGTTGGGTCACCACCCGGGGGTCCTCCCCGTAGCCGTATTCCTTGGGCTGATACTCCCGGGCGCCGGTGGCCAGCACCACCGCCCCGTGGGGAATCTTGCGCTCGTACATCCCGGGGCCCACCAGCAGCTCGGTGCTGAAGTTACCCTTGAAGCCGGTAAACCCGACGATCAGGGACTGGGTCTGAACCTGAATCTTGGGGTGATCGGTGACCTGCCGGACCAGGCCCGCGACATAGGCCCCCACATCGGCGCCCTCGATGGTGTGGGTCAGGCGGTTGGCCAGCCCGCCGAGTTTCTCCTCCTTTTCCACCAGAACCGCTTCGAACCCCTGGTTGGCCAACCCCAGCGCCGCGTTCATGCCGGCCACCCCGCCGCCGACCACCAGGGCCCTGGGGATGACGCTGATCTTTTTCTCCTCGAGGGGATGCAGGGTCCCGGCACGCGCCACCGCCGCGCGCACCAGGTCCTTGGCCTTGCGGGTCGCCGCGGGGGGGTCGTTGGAGTGAATCCAGGAATCCTGGTTGCGGATGTTGGCCATCTCAAAGAGATACTTGTTGATGCCGCAGGCCTGGAGGGTTTCCTGGAACATGGGTTCGTGGGTCTTGGGGGTGCAGGCGGCCACGACCACGCGGTTGAGCCGATGCTCCTTGATCTTGTCCTTGATCTTGTCCTGGGTGTCCTGGGAACAGGTGAAGAGATTCTGGTCGGTGTAGACCACATGCGGCAGCGTCGCGGCGTAGTCCTGGACTTCCTGGACCTTGACGATCCCGCCGATATTGATGCCGCAGTTGCAGACGAAGACCCCGATGCGCGGCGCTTCGCCGCTCACGTCGATTTCATCCGGAATTTCGATGCTGCGGGTTTCGGTCCCCCGGGCGGCCGCCAGGTCCCGGCCGGCGGCGCAGGCCGCGGCGCTGGCCTCGGTGATAGAGGAGGGGATGTCCTTGGGGCCCTGGAAGACCCCGCAGGTGTAAATCCCCGCCCGGGATGTGGTCACCGGCAGGAAGGGGTCGGTGGCGACGAAGTTGTACTTGTTGAGTTCGATGCCCAGCTGGCCGGCCAGCGCCACCGAAGCGCGCGGGATCTGCAGGCCCACGGAGAGCACCACCATGCTGAAGATCTCCTCCTGGATGGCGCCGCTCTCGTCGACGTAGCGCACCGCCAGGTCCCCGGTTTCGGCGATCGGGTCCACGGTGTGGATCCGGGCCTTGAGGAACTTAACGCCCTCCTTGTCGCGCGCCCGCAGGTAATACTTCTCGTAGTCCTTGCCGAAGGTGCGGATGTCCATGTTGAAGATGGTGCAGTCCAGATCCCCGTGGATGTGCTCCTTGGCGATCATCGCCTCCTTGATGGCGTACATGCAGCAGACCGACGAGCAGTAGCCGTTGCCGCAGCGGTTGGTGTCGCGCGAGCCCACGCACTGGATCCAGGCGATGCGCCGGGGCTCCTCGCGGTCCAGGGGCCGCATCACGTGCCCGCGGTAGGGGCCGGAAGCGCTCAAGATGCGCTCGAACTCCTCGCTGGTGACCACGTTGGGGGAGCGGCCGTAGCCGAAATAATCCAGCCCGGAGGGATCGTAGCCCTCGCTGCCCGAGGAGAGAATCACGGCCCCGACCCTCAGGGCCGACTCCTTGATGCGGTCCGCGTAGCGCACCGCCTTGGCCAGGCAGATGTTTTCGCACAGCCCGCAGCCGATGCAGACCTTGGGGTCGATGGCGAAGGCCAACGGCACCGCCTGGGGGTACTCGATAAACGTCGCCCGCCGATCGTCCAGGTTTTTGTTGTAAGGGTTCACAGCGGTCACCGGACAGTGCCGCGCGCAGTCCCCGCAGCCGGTGCAGGCGGCAGGGTCGATGTAACGCGGGCGGCTGGTGATGGTGGCGGTAAAATTGCCGGGCTCGCCCTCGATGCGCTGGACCTCACTGTTGGTGATGATATTGATGTTCAGATGCCGGCCGACCTCGACCAGTTTGGGTGAGATGACTCACATGGCACAGTCGTTGGTCGGAAACGTCTTGTCCAGCCGCGACATCATGCCGCCGATGGTCGGCGATTTTTCCACCAGGTAGACGTTGTAGTCCGAATTGGCCAGGTCCAGGGCCGCCTGCATTCCGGCGATACCCGCCCCCACCACCATCACGGATCCGCTTGTGTTGACTTTTTCCGCTTGCATGTTGACTCCTTCGTGTTAAAGCACGCCAAATACGGGTTTGCGATCGTGCATGCCTTTGAATTCCACTCGGTTGGTCTTCTCCAGGTCCGTCAGCAGGTAGGAAACCCGCATCAGCGCCAGCCCCGTGGCGGCGCTGATCTCGCGGACCGAAACGGCCCCCTCGCCAATGGCCAGGTAGATCAGGTTTTTCTGGTATTCACGCGCCAGCACGTCATCCATGATCTTCTCCAGGCGCTCGGTCTCCCAGCTGCGGCCGTAAACGTCGCCGCGCCGGGTGATCCGGACCTCCTTGCCCGCCAGCCAGCGAACCACCTCGCTGTTCAAGGTCATCTCAACCGCCTTCAGCGCCAGGGGATAGGCCCCGGGGTCAAACGGCCCCTGCTGAACGATGGATTCGGTCACGGTTTTGACGATGTCAACGAAGCGCTGGGCCTCGGCCGACGACACCCATGCCAGGTGCAGCCGCTCGGCACCGATGCCGGAGAGCTCCAGGAGCTTGCGGGCGAAGCGAATCTTCTTGTCGGCTTGAACATTACCTTCCAGGTAATGGCAGTCACCGAAATGTCACCCGGCCACCAATACCCCGTCCGCCCCCCGCTGCAGGGCTTGAACAACGAACAGCGGGTCCACCCGGCCGGAGCACATGACCCGCACGGTGCGGATCGAGGCGGGGTACTGGAAGCGCGACACCCCGGCCAGATCGGCCCCGGCATAGGCGCACCAGTTGCAAAGAAAAGCCACGATTTTCGGTTCGAAGGCTGTCATCGGTTTTCCCTTCCGTCTCTGGGGTTGGCCCCGGGCCAACCGGTTTCACGTTGCTGTCGCAGGCCCTCAGCCCACCGCGGCAATCGCGGCGATGATCTGCTGGTCGCGGAAATGCAGCATGTCGATCGCCCGCTGGGGGCAGGAGGCCGCACACAGACCGCAGCCCTTGCATGAGGCCGGGATGTTGCGCGCCCGCAGGCCCTTGCCCTCCACCGGCATCATCTCGATGGCGCCGAATGGGCAGATTTCGGCGCAAAGCCCGCAGCCGATGCATTTCTCGGCATCCACCTGGGAGACCAGCGGCGAGACCTTGACGGCATCCCGCGCGAGAACCGTGGTGGCGCGGCCGGCGGCCGCCAGGGCTTGGGCGATGCTCTCCTCCAGGGGCTTGGGGTAATGGGCCAGACCGCAGACAAAGATGCCGTCGGTGGCGAAGTCCACCGGCCGCAGCTTGGCGTGGGCCTCCATGAAAAAGCCCTCGGCGGTCAATGGCAGCTTGTAGTGTTCCGCCAGGCGGGTCTGCTTGGGGGGTTCCACGGCGGTCATCAGGTTGAGATAGTCCGCGGGAATGGCGAGTGTGCGCTGCAGGATCGGATCGAAGACCGCCACCTTGAGCCGCTCGCCGTCCGCGCTGACCACCGGCTTGCGCTCCAGGCTGTAACGGATGAAGATCACCCCCATCTCGCGGGCCTGTTTGTAAAGCAGCTCGGCCTCGCCGAAAGTGCGGATATCGCGGTAGAGGATGTAAACCGCCGTCTTCGGGAAACGGCTGCGGATCCAGATGGCCTGCTTGACCGCCGAGGTGCAGCAGATCCGCGAGCAGTAGGGCCGCTTATCGTCGCGCGAGCCGACACACTGCACGAAAACCACGCTCGCAGCCCCTTCCAAACGCTCGGGATGCTGCTCGAGGTCGTGCCAGCGGGTCACCCGCGGGTGCTTACCGTAGAGATATTCATCGGTATCGGTGGCCTGCGCGCCGGTGGCGATGATGGTCGCCCCGTGCTTGACACTGCGCGCGCCCTCACCGGAGACCACTGTGGTTTCGAAGTTGCCGACGAAGCCCGAGGCTTCCGTCACCTCGGCGTTGCACAGCACCGTCACTTCGGGGTGCTGCTGCACCCGCGCGACCAGTTTCTCGAGAAAAAGCGGCACATCCTGCCCCTGTCGGGTTTTGCGCACATCGCGCGCCGCGCCGCCCAGGACCGCGGCCTTCTCGACGATCACGGTCGGAAAGCCCTGATCGGCCAAGCTCAAGGCCGCCGTCATGCCGGCCACGCCGCCGCCGACCACCAGGGCCGATTTCTCGATGGCCACGTCCAGATCGGGGATCGGCTCGAGCAGGGAGGCCCGCGCAACGGCCATCCGGATCAGGTCGCGGGCCTTGTCGGTGGCCTTGTCCTTGTTCTCGGAGTGCACCCAGGTGCATTGGTTGCGGATGTTGGCCATCTCGAAGAGATAGGGGTTGAGTCCCGCGTCGCGCAGGGTCTCCTGAAAAAGGGCCTCGTGGGTGCGGGGCGTGCAGGCCGCCACGACGATGCGGTTGAGGTTCTGCTCGCGGATCACCGCGACCAACTTCTCCTGGGTGTCCTGGCTGCAGGAAAAGAGATTGTCCTCGGCAAAGACGACATGCGGCAACCCCTTGGCAAACGCCACCAGCGCGGGCACATCGGCAATGCCGCCGATGTTGACGCCGCAGTTGCAGACAAAAACCCCCACCCGCGGCTCGTCACCGCCAACCTCGCGCTCTGCGGGAAAAGAGGGCGCAGCGACCCGGCTGCCCCGCGCCGGGGTCAGATGAACGGCCGCGCTGCACGCCGCCGCGCTGGCCTCAACCACGGACTGGGGAATGTCCTTGCAGCCTTGGAGCACACCGGCCACGTAGATTCCGGGACGTGACGTACTCACGGGCGCGAGATCGTCGGTGGCGACGAACCGGTATGGGTTGAGCGCCACACCCAATTTCTTGGCCGTTTCCACCGCGCTGTCGGCCGGCTCCATCCCCACGGAGAGCACCGCCAAATCGAAAGGCTCGTCCACCAGGGCCCCTTCCTCGGTCACATACCGCAGACTCAGGGTGCCGTCGGCGGCCGTTTCGGTGATGGTGTGCACCCGGGAACGGATAAAACGGACCCCTTGGGCTTTGGCGCGCGTGTAATACTTCTCGAACTCCTTGCCGTGGGTGCGCATGTCCATGAAAAAGATGGTCGGTTCGAATTCAGGCCCCAGGTGTTCTTTGGCGATCACGGCCTCCTTGATGGCGTACATGCAGCAGACCGAGGAACAGTAGTGGTTGCCGCAGCGGTTGAGATCGCGGGAGCCGACGCACTGCAGCCAGGCGATGCGTTTGGGCGCGCGGCCGTCGGAGGGGCATGTCACGTGCCCGCCGGTGGGCCCGCCGGCGGACAGCAGGCGCTCGAACGCCAGACTGGTGACCACGTTGGGCAGTTTGCCGTGCTGGTAATTGTCCAGCCCGGAGGGGTCAAAGGCCTGAAGCCCCGCCGTCATGATCACGGCGCCCACGTCGCGGCTGATCTCTTTGGGGGTGTCGTCAAAGCGGATCGCCTGGGTGGGGCAGATCTTCTCGCAGACCCCGCACTTGCCCTTCTTCAGCCAGATGCAGCGTCCCGGGTCGATGCTGTATTTCAACGGCACCGCCTGGGGATAGGGGACATAGATGGCTTTGCGCTTGGAAATCTTCTCGTTGAATGCGTCCGCGGTTTTGGCGGGGCATTTTTCCGCGCAGGCACCGCAGGCGATACACTTGTCCATGTCCACGTAGCGTGGCGATTGGGTGAGACTGACGTGAAAATTGCCCGCCTCGCCGGTGATGGCATTCACCGACGTCAGGGTGAGCAGCTCGATGTTCAGATGCCGGCCGACCTCGACCAGTTTTGGGGAGATAATTCACATCGCGCAGTCGTTGGTGGGAAAGGTCTTGTCCAGCTGGGCCATGGTACCGCCGATGGCGGGGGACTGTTCCACGAGGTGCACGAAGTAGCCTGATTCCGCCAGGTCCAGAGCGGCCTGCATCCCCGTGATGCCGCCCCCCACCACCATGACCGAACCGGTAACCCCGCTGTTTTGCTTGAGTGCGATGACCTTGTCGTTATTCATTGGTTCACCCTTTTTTCTATGGTTCCTGCCGCTGCCGGTCTCCCCGGCCGCGGCCGTCGCTTGCGGCCCCCGTCCTGGCGGCGCGCCTAAACCCCCATGCCGCCGAGAATCTCGGGGAGTTTTTGCTCCCACCCGAGGGTGGAGATCAACACCCCGCTGTAGCGCGCCTCGCGCAGCGCGATCATCGTTTCGGCTGCGACCCGGGTACATTCCCGGACCTTGTCCGGGGCCTTTTGCAGCCGCTGAATCAACGCCCCGGGAACAGCGACGTTAGCCATGTGCCTTTGGAGATAGCGCGCCATGCCGAGGGATTTGAGCAGCAGCACGGTGGGGATCAGGTGGACATCGAACTCACTGACCCGCTGCCGGAAGGCCTCCAGCGCGTTCAAATCGAAAACCGGCGGGGTGACAAAAAAGCGGGCGCCGGCCTCGACCTTTTTGCGCATCTCCACCACCTCCCGGTCCAGCTCGTGCGGCGGTGCACCGCTGTTGACCGCCGCGCCCACCACAAATTTCGGTGCGCCGGCCAGTTCGACCCCGGCCATGTCCTGGCCGGCCTGCAGACCGCGGATGGCCGCCAGCAGCTCCAGCAGTTGAATGTCGTAGACCGGCCGGGCTTCGTGGTGGTCCCCGAAGCTGGGGTCCTCGCCGCTGACCGCCATCACGCCGCCCACCCCGCAGGCGCTTGCCCCGAGGAGGTCCGCCTGCAGGGCCAAGCGGTTGCGGTCCCGGCAGTTGACCTGCATGATGGCATCCATCCCCTTGGCCTGCAGAAGCATGGCACCGCTGAGCGAGCTCATGCGCATGACCGCATTGCTCATCTCCGGCACCAGAAAAGCGTCCACCGCCCCCTTGACCTTGGCTGCGGCACCCACCATTGCAGACGCGTCCGCCCCCTTGGGCGGCTCCATCTCGGCGAGGACCACAAACGTTCCCGCGTCCAGTTTGCGCGCTAACTCCATGGATTTACCTCCTGAGTTGTCTGATGAAGCCCCACCGCCCCGATGCTGCCGGACCGGCGGGACCCACGTGAACCGCCAGGCACCCCAATGTCGAAGAAACCGCCGCCGGGGTAATCCGAACGAGCCCCCCGTCGGAACCGGCCTCACCATCGTGATAGCAAATTGTATACCAGTGGGCGAATATGACCGAAAAAATTATATTTATATTTATATTCAGCATGTTACATATTTCAAAGG
>JBAPYE010000229.1:0-3928 GCA_049284575.1 Desulfobacterales bacterium | reverse complement strand
CGCCAGCAAACCACAGGCCGCCAGTTGGTCGTAAAGATGCTGCAGCACGTGGGTTTTCAGGGCCACCGGCGGCCGGGGCGCCATCCGGTGCACGGCGGCGCCGGGCAGACAGCACCGCAGGTTGTCGACCAGCTGGGGGCAGGCGGAGAAAACCAGCACGTGGCGGCAGGGGCCCAGCAGACCCGCTAGCTGGAGGGGGGCTGGCGCGCCGTAGAGGGCCGCGAAAACCGCCGACTCCAGGGCCAGGGGCGCATCGATCACCCCCAGCCGGGCCGCCAGGGCGGCGATGTGGCCCTGGCACAGCAGTGAAACCGGCCGAAACCGACGGCGCAGCGCCAGGATGGCGGGAAAGGTGGCGACCACATCCCCCAGTGCGCCGGGGTGCAGGATCAGCAGCCCCCCGGAGGCACCCTTTTGGCCGTTTCGCACGCACATCGCCCCGAAATCAGTTGCCGGCCGTGTAGTTGGGGCCCGCGATCAGGAAGTTGTTGGGCATGATGGACTGGATTTTTTCCATCGTGCTGCCGAAAACGAAATCCCGCATCACCCCGTGACCGAAGGCGCCCACGACCAGCAGCGCATCATGGGGCACCTCATAGAGGTTTTCCTCGAAACTGCCCTCCGTGAAAAAACGCCACTGGTGCACCCGTTCGGCCACGGCACTTTCCAGTCCGGCCGAGGCGACCACGCTGCGATAGGCTTTTTCTCCGCCTTTTTCCACCTGGGTAAAGACCTCCAGCGGGCGCCCCGTTTTTTGGGCCAACCGCAGGCCCAGCCGCAGGGCTTTGACGGCGTTGGCCGAACCGCCGAAGAAGACCGCAATCCGCTGCCACTGCTTGTAGGCGCCGCTGGTCATCAGCACTGGGAAGCGCGCGGACTTGACGATCCGCCGCACCCGCGGGCCGATATAGCCCAGACCGATTTTGGAATGCAGATCGCTGATGCTGCGAGGGCAGCACAGGAAGTCGAAATGGGTGGGGATATCCGGCAGGGTGGAGGCCGTGAAATGTTTGGGCTCGAAGAATGACGGGGCGATGCCGCAATTTTCAGCCAGTTCCAGGGCATGCCGGCGGGCGCTGTGGGGCGCGCTCAGGTAGGAGCCGTCGAGATCCACCTGAACCACGTCATTTTCGAAGTACATCAGAAACTTGGTGTGCTGCGGAATGTAGATCAGCAGCGAGGTCCCGACCGTTTTGCAGAAATACAGCGACTGCAGCAGCGTTTCCCTTCCCAGCGGGGTGTTTCGGAAGATGTGAAACAGGCGGATGTCCATCGTAATTCCTTTCAAAAACAGGTTCCCGGCCGCTGTTGGCGCTCCCGGCGGCGACGCCCCCGAAACAAGCACACCCCGAGCCCCCGGCCCTGCCTCACTGCAGGGCGGTTTGCACCTTGAGCTCCTTGCGGTAGCGATCCAGCAGGGTGGCCTTGGATATCATCCCCAAAAAACGCTCGTTGGCCACCACCGGCATGCTGTAGAGGCGGTTGGCGTCCATGCGCTCGAGAATCTCGGGCAGGTCATCGTCGGGATGAACCGTCTCGATCCCGGTATTCATGATCTGCCCCAGCAGTACGGCATGATACAGGCCCGGGTTGAAGAGATAGGGGCGGATATCGTCCAGTTGCACCATGCCCAGAAAAGCCCCGGTGGCCGCATCCTCCACGGGAAAATAGTTGCGGTGGGATTTCTGCACGATATCGATGAAATCACCCAGCAGCATGTCGGGCGCCACCGCGATGCAGTCCTTTTCGATCAGCTCCGAGACACTGAGATCGGCCAGCACCCGGCCGTCGGTTCCGGGGCGCAGCAGCTGGCCGCGTTCCACCAACTCCTTCAGGTAAAAGGAGGCCGGTTCCAGATAGTGGCAAATGGTGGTGGAAAGCGCCGACACGATGATCAGCGGCAGGATGACCCCATAGCCGCCGGTAATTTCGGTGATCAGAAAGATACCGGTCAACGGTGCCTGCAGCATGCCGCTGATCAGACCCGCCATGCCCAGCAGGGCAAAGCAGCCCTCGTCGATCCAGCCGGCCGAGGGCCACAGGAGCAACAGCAGACGGTGGTAGGTCAACCCCACCAGGCTGCCGATCACCAGACAGGGGGCGAAAATCCCGCCGGAGCCCCCCCAGCCCAGGGTGAAGGCGGTGGCCGTGATTTTGGCGCAAACCAGCAGCAGGGCGAGGCCAAAGCCCGAAACGAAAACCCCCTCGATCATTTCCTGGATCCAGTGGTAGCCCTCGCCGATGACCACCGGGAAAAAAAAGCCGATCAGGCCCACCACCGCCCCGCCGATGGCCGCGCGCAACCACAGGGGGACCCGCAGGCGGGTGGAGAGGCCGTGGGAGCGTCGCAGCGCCCAGGTGAGCAGGAGCGAAGCAGCGGCGGTGAAAACGGCCAGGCCGACGGTCGCCACGCTATCGCGCAGCGCCACGGGGAACTGGTGGTGGGCAAAGGCGATCTGGTTGCCCTGCAGCATCCGGCTGATTTCGGTCCCGGCCACGGATGCGATGGCAATCGGAACGATGTTGAGGGCCGTCCACTCCCCCAGGACCACCTCCACGGTGAACACCAGGCCTGCAATCGGGGCGTTGAAAATAGAGGAAATCGCCCCGGCGGCGCCGCAGCCCACCAAGGTGATGCGCTGGCGTTCGTTCAAGTTGAAAAGACGGGCAATCGAGGAGCCGATAGCGGCCCCGCTCATCACCACCGGCGCTTCGGGCCCGGCCGAGCCACCGCTGCCGATGGTCAGAAAGCTTGAAATCAATCGCGAGTAGCTGGAACGGAAGCGCAGCAGGCCGCCTCGCCGGGATACGCTGTAGATGACTTCGGGGACCCCGTGGCCGGCGCCTTCCTGGACGATTTTTTCCAGAAACAGCGAGGAGAGCGCAGCGCCCGCAGCGGGCATCAGAAACGACCACCAGAAATGACGGTAGGAGAGCAGGCTGTCCAGCATCCAGACCAGCGACCGGTTCAATGCCACGGCCGCCAAGCCGCTGCTGGTGCCGACGACGGCGCCGGCAAGGATCAGCAGCAGGCGGTCGCCCATCCGCAAAACGGGCCAGGCGGCGGGGTAGCGCCAGAATTTTAAAAATCGCATGCCGTCGGGCCCCCTTAAAACCCGCCGCTGCCCTCGAGCGTTTTTTCAATTTTCCGGACCTTGGCCAGCAAGTTTTCCGCCGTCGGCCGCGATTGCAGCAGGGCCTCGAATTCGGTGTCGCGCAGGCAGAATGATAGCCGGGAAAGGATGTGCAGGTGCTGCGGGAGGGAGGGGCACAGGATGATGAAGAGCACGAAAACAGGGCGATCGTCGATGGCGTTGAACTCCAGGGGCGACTCCAGAAAACAGGTGGCGACCATGGCCGGGGTGTCGTCGCCGCCCAGGGGGGTGCGGGGGTGCGGGATGGCCACCCCTTTGCCGATACCGGTGGAGGTCAGCTGCTCGCGCTCCAGCAGCCGCTCAAACAGGAGGTCTCGGTTTTCCGCCGATAGCAGCGGCAGGCTTGCGACCCCTGCCTTCAATGCCGCCGCGGCGCTGTCGGCCGGCAGATGGTGCACGACGCCGCCGCGTTTCATCGCCGCCAGGAGGGTCTCGTGGCGATTTTCCGCCATGCGGGGCGTGGACTCCTTGGGAACGCCAAAAAAAAGATTGTGCCGCTGGGCCCATTTTTCGAGGGTGGCACGATCAAAGCTGCAGCTGTTGCCGGTTTTTTCAATGGGGATACGGCCCTGGCGCACCCACCGCTCCACCGTGCTCAAGGGCAGGTTGAGACACTCGGCAACTTTGTCTATACTCAGTTTCATGGCGGCTTCGCTGGCAATCACGCCGGAAGACGGGCTGGGGCCGCCCCGCGCGGGAAAAAGGGGCGGACGGTGACCGCCCTGAGTTCCTGGACGGGCGTCGAAAACCCGACGGTGCCAGCGTTTCTTCGA
>JBAPYE010000228.1:0-9032 GCA_049284575.1 Desulfobacterales bacterium | reverse complement strand
GGGGCGGACCGCTCGGCCACCACGGCCGCCGCCCCTCGGGCAACCGCATCGGCAATGTAAGCGTGGCCGTCCGCACGCGCACCCGCAATCGCCACGAAGAGCCCGCCGGGGGTCACCGCCTGCGAGCGGTAATAAATGTCG
The DNA here is from genome assembly GCA_049284575.1 of Desulfobacterales bacterium. Classification (GTDB taxonomy): domain Bacteria; phylum Desulfobacterota; class Desulfobacteria; order Desulfobacterales; family JAABRJ01; genus JAABRJ01. The sequence continues at coordinate 8,891 of JBAPYE010000228.1, read as the reverse complement.
CCGATCTCAGGGTCGGGAGGCTTTGGGGCCGTTGCAACCGGGGGCTCGACGGTGACCGCGGCCAGCAGTTCAGAGAGTTTCATCCTTCAACCTCGACCCCCCGCCGGGCCGTCAGGCGCGCCGCGCCGCTGCCGGGGGTAACGTTGAGGTAGTTCAGGGTGCCGTGGGCGATTTTGCGGAACGCCGGCGCCGCCACCGTGCCACCATAATGGGACTTGCGGGGTTCGTCGACCAGCACGAGGATGGCCACCTTGGGATCCATGGCCGGTGCGAAGCCGAGAAATGACGACACGTAACGCCCTTGGGCGTAGCGGCCGCGTTCGTCGATTTTTTGAGCCGTACCGGTTTTGCCGGCCACCTCAAACCCGTCCAGAGCGGCATTTTCTCCGGTGCTGCCTTTGCTGGTGGCCGATTGAAGGATTTGGCGGACCCGCAGGGCGGTCTGGGCCGAAATCGCCCGTCGCACCTCGCTGGGCGCAAAGCTTTTGACCAGCCGGCCGTCGTGATCGGTGACGGCCTGGACCAGGAAAGGCTTCATCAGAACGCCGTCATTTGCGATGGCGCTGGCCGCGGTGATCAACTGCAGGGCCGAAACCGAGAGCCCCTGACCAAAAGAGATGGCGCCGGCGTCGATCCGCGTCCAGCGCTGGTAGGGCGCAAGGCTGCCGGCGGTCTCGCCCGGGCAGTCAATGCCCGTCGGGGTGCCGAAACCGAAATTGCGCAGCGTGCTGTAGAGGGATTTCTGGCCCAGGGTCTCGCTAATTTTGACCGCCCCGATATTGCTCGAATACTTGAGGATCTGTTGCAGGGAGAGCCAGCCGTGGGGATGGGTGTCGTGCACCACGTTTCTCCCGATGCGGTACTTGCCGTTTTCGCAGAAAAAGATCGAATTGGGGGTCAGTCTGCCGGATTCCAGGGCCGCCGCCGCCAGGAACATCTTCATGGTCGAGCCGGGTTCGAAGGGGTCGGTGATGGCCCGGTTGCGCCACTTTTCGCGGTCGAAGGCGCGAAAAACATTCGGGTTGAAAAAGGGGTAATGCGCCAGGGCCAGAATCGCCCCCGTCTGGGGCACCATGACGAGCGCCATCCCCGAGCGGGCATCGAACTCGTCAACGGCCTCCTGCAGGGCGCGCTCCGTCAGATACTGGACGGTGCGGTCGATGGTGAGGACCACGTTGCGGCCGCCATGGCTGTCGATCCACTGGCTGACGCCGCTGAAACTCTGGCCGCGGGCATCTCTTAGCAGCGTAAAGCTTTCCGCGGCGCCGCGCAGTTCATTGTCGAAGAAGAACTCCACCCCCTCCAGGCCGTGGCCGTCGGTCCCGGTGAATCCAAGCGCTTGGGCCGCCAGGGTTTTGCTGGGGTAGTAGCGGCTGCGTTCGGGGATGAAATCGACCCCCGCAAGGCTCAGTGCCCTCACGGCCCCGGTCTCTTTGGGCGTCACCTGGCGCTTGATCCAGACGAAGGGGCTTTTGGACTCCAGTTTGCCCAGCAGCAGCCGGTAGTTGAGGCCCAAGGCGTGCGCCAGGGCCTTGGCGGCGGCCGGTGCGTCGACCAGTTGGCGCGGGTAGGCGGCAATCGAGGTCACATCGATGCTGACCGCCATTTCACGCTGGCGGGCGTCCACAATGGCCCCCCGGCGGCCCTCGATGACCAGGGATTTCTCGTACTGGCCGGCTGCCTTGCGGGACAGCCACTCTCCCTGGAAAATTTGGAGATAAGCGGCCTTGGCGGCGATCACGGTCAGAAACAACGTGAAGATGACGGCCATGCCCATGGCTCTGCGTCGAATTTTGGTGGGAGCGTGGGGTATTTTCATGGCATAATGATGACCTGGGCACGGTTGGGCATTTCCAGCCCGAGTTTTTCGCGGGCGTAACGGGCGATGCGCTGGGGCGACTTCAGCCGCTCCAACTCGATTTTCAGGGTGCTCTGGATTTCCTGGAGGTGCTGGCAGCTATCGGCCGCCCGGGCCAATTCATAGCCGACCTGGGTGTGCTGCACGCGGCACCAGGTGTAAAAATAAACCTCCCCCAGGAAGAAGACCATCACCAGCGTCCAGATGGGCAGCGTTCTGGCGGTGCGTCGGGCGCCGGGCTTTGGGGGGGGTGCGGCCAATTGGGCTTCTCCGTTCAGCGGGGTGGCGGTTACAGCTTTTCCAACACCCGCAGACGGGTGCTGCGGGCCATGGGGTTTTGGGCTATTTCGGCCTCGCCCGGGCGCCGCACCCTGCGGGTCACCACCCGGGCCACGGGGGTGCGGCCGCAGACGCAGCGTGGCAGGTCCGGCGGACACACGCAAGGCTGGGCCAGCTCCCGGAAGCGGTGTTTGACGATGCGGTCTTCCAGCGAGTGGAAGGCCAGGATGCACAGCCGCCCCCCCGGCGCGAGCAGCCCGGCGGCGGCCGCCAGAAAGGTTTCCAGCGCTTCCAGTTCACGGTTGACGGCGATTCGCAGCGCCATGAACACCCGTGTGGCCGGATGAATTTTTTGGGCCGCGGCGTGCTTGCGGGGAATCGCGGCGACCACGATGCGCGCCAGTTGGGCGCTTGAAACGATGCGCGCGCTCTGGCGCTCGGCCACGATCCTGCGGGCCACGGCGCGTGCAAAGCGCTCTTCGCCATACTCCCTGAACAGGCGGGTGAGGGTCTTTTCATCCGCCGAATTCACCAGATCTGCGGCGGTGTTGCCGGTGGCGGGGTTCATGCGCATGTCCAGCGGTTCGTCCTGTTGGAAGCTGAACCCCCGGCCGCTGGCGGCCAGGTGGTGGCACGCGATGCCGAGATCGAGAAGAATGCCGTCAACTGCGGGTATGCCCAGTTGGGAGAGAATCGCCGGGAGATTTGAAAAATTGTCGTGAAACAGGTGGTAGCTGCCGTCATAGGGTGCCAGCACGGTCTTGGCGTTGAGCAGGGCCTCGGGGTCCTGGTCGACACCGATCAAGATCCCGCCGGGCGTGATTTTTTCGAGGATCGCACCGGCGTGCCCCGCCCCCCCGAGGGTGCCGTCCACAAAAAGGTCCCCCGGCACGGGTTCGAGGAGTTCGACAACCTCGGCGAGCATGGCGGGAACGTGGTGATACGGCATGATATTAGATCCCCAAGGCGGCAATCTGGTTGCGGGCGTCCTCCTGTTTCAGGTCCAGTTCCATCTTTTCGTTTTCCTCATCCCATCTTTCCCGTGACCAGATTTCAAAATGATCGGTCACGCCGACGAAAACGACCTCTTTTTCGATGGCGGCGTAGAGTCTTTGGGGCGGCGGCAGCAGAATGCGCCCCTGGCGGTCAAATGGGCATTCCGAGGCCCCGCCGACAAAGGTGCGCCGAAAGCGTCGGAAAAAATCATCTTTGTTGGGGGTTTCCAGGACCCGTTTTTCGAGCTTAAGCCACTCGGAGAAAGCGTAGCCCAGGAGACAGCCGTCCATACGGGTCACCATAAAGCCGTTGCCTCCGTCGGCACGGGCAATTTCGCGGAACTTGGCCGGCACGCTGACGCGTCCCTTCGGATCGATGTTGTGGAAGTTGATTCCCCGAAACATGTCTTTCCGTCTGATGGGCCCGGTCGCCCGGGGCCTACGCGTGCTGGTGAAACCCGTCGCCCGGATCGCTGCGGCTGGTCGGTAAGATGCTTGACACTTTTTGACACTTTTTCCTGTATAAATGCCATTTTCGGATAAGAGTCAAGGGAAAAGTGCCGGCTGATTCTAATATTTTAACAATAATTAAAGTTATTTAAAAATTTTAGTACCCTACCCCGACTTGGTGGGAAAAAGTGGGATAAAAATTAAATCGGTTGGACAAAGCAAACCTTTAGCCTTGCCTAAAAAAAAAGCGGCTTCACAGATTTTTCACTCTTTTTCCAGGTGTTGTGGTATGAAGCTGAATTTATTTCGCGCAAAACAAAAAAGGCGGGTCAAACGGGGACAAGCGCTGCGGGAAGCGGCCGGGGGCCTTGAATTACGGGCGGTAGAAAAAATTATTGGACCCGAAAGGGTGATTTTTCATTTTTTTATTGCACCCCTGTAACAGATAAAATAATTACCCGGCCACATCGCGCGGGGCCGGGCAGCGGCGATCATCGCTATATCATCAACATCTTTGGGTTATCGGTGGCCGAATCGAAGCTATGGGGGTCTACCAGCGGAGGCGTTGTTCCGCCGCTCTGGTCTCGAACCGCAGATTTTTGCCGAACCGGAGGTGCCTGCTGCGGCATGTACCCGATAAGGATAGAGGAGTTTATGATAATTGACAGCAGCCATAGAACATTTCGAGGGACCTGAGAAAAAGCTTGAAATCATTCTGAATTCCCCTTGCCCGAACCTTCGCTCGAATCATGACGGCCGCTGGGAGCGGGTCGTCAGTGCCAGCCGGAGCTTTATCATCAGCAGCATTTCCACCGCAGGGGTGGACGCCTACCTGCTCTCTGAATCCAGCCTTTTTGTCTGGGAGGACCGGATCCTGATGATCACCTGCGGCAAAACCACCCTGGTGAACGCGGTGCCGGAAATTTTGCGTCTGACCGGCAGGCGGAATGTGGCCCGGGTGTTTTACGAGCGCAAAAACATGCTTTACCCGGATCAGCAGTCCACCCAGTTCGAGGATGATGTCGCCCGTATGGCGGGGTTTTTCAGCGGCCGGGCGCACCTCCTGGGGGCGGCATCCGATGACCATATTCATCTTTATACCGCCGGTGCCGGCGCCCCCAAGCCGCCGCGGCAGGCGACCCTTCAGGTGCTGATGCATGACCTGGCCCCCGCGGTGCAGGCCTGTTTTTCTGTTCGCCGGGCGGGAACCGCCGCCCGGGCTGAAACCCTATCCGGGCTGGATCGCGTCTATCCCGACATGGCCCGCGACAGTCATCTTTTTTCGCCCCACGGGTTTTCCGCCAATGCGGTCGCCGGCAAGAGTTACCACACGGTGCACGTCACGCCCCAGCCCCAGAACTCATACGCCAGCTTTGAAACCAACCGCTTCGAACGGGACTACCGCGGCACCATTCAGCAGGTCGTGTCGATTTTCAAGCCCCGTCGCCTGATGGTGCTACTGACCACCGCCCGAAACACCCCGGGACCGCGAGCCTATCCGTCTGCAACCGCCCCGCTTCAGGGCTATCGCTTGACCCGCAGCGGCCGTCACGATTTCGACTGCGGTATCAGCGTCAGCATCAGCAACCATAGCTGCGCCTGAAAACGACCGGCCGGCCGACCGCAGTCAACGGATTCTCGCATTTTTCGGTTTGGCAAGCGCACAGGATCTGTTAAACTGGCCGTCAGCGCCCGCTGTGAGGTTTTAAGTTTTTTTTGAGGACGCCTGATATGACTGACCAGCCCCATTTAAATCTCTGGGTCCGCGAGGATCACAAAGGCTTTCTGGAGACCCACTACCGGGTCGAAAAAACCCTTTTTTCGGAAAAAAGCCCTTTTCAGCAGGTCGATGTGGTCGAAACCGCCGGGCTGGGCAGGATGCTGCTCAACGACGGCATCGTGATGCTGTCCGAGCGCGACGAATTCGTCTATCACGAGATGATTGCGCATGTGCCCCTCTTCGTACACCCCAACCCCCGGCGGGTGCTCGTCATCGGGGGCGGCGACGGCGGCACGGTTCGGGAGATCATGAAGCACAGCGGCATCGCGCGGGTCGTGATGGTGGAGATCGACGAAGCCGTGGTGCGCGCCTGCCGGACTCACATGCCGACGGTGAGCTGTGCCCTGGACGACCCGCGTCTGGAGCTGCGCATCGCCGACGGGGTTGAGTACGTGGCCCACTGCCGTGAAACCTTCGATCTGGTCATCGTGGACTCCACCGATCCCATCGGGCCCGCCACCCCCCTGTTCAACCGCGATTTTTATGAAAAAGCCGCCGCTTTGCTGGGTCCCGACGGCATCCTGGTGTCCCAGGCCGAAAGCCCCTTCTACGACCCGGAACTCCAGGAACCGATGCTCCGAAACCAGCGGCCCTTCTTTACGCGCCTGCATCTGTATCTTTTCAGCACCCTGACCTACCCGGGCGGCCTCTGGAGTTTCGGCTTCGCCTCCAAGGGGCCGTGTCCGCTGGCCGATTTCGACCCGCAGCGGGTGGCCGCCGCCGGCCTTGCGACCCGCTACTACAACCCCGGAGTCCACCGGGCGGCCTTCATGCTGCCCACCTTCGTGCGCGACGATTTGGCCGGCGTACTGGACCCCCTGGGGTGGTCTGAACCCCAACCCCGCTGAGGAGGCCGGTATGGCGCCTGGGTCCGACGGGGTGATGGCACCGGTGCGGCAGTTTGCCGAGCGGCTCTTGCGGGGCTCCCGCGGCAGCCACGCCTGGGACCACACCCTGCGGGTCTGTCGGCTGGGGCGGCACATCGCGCGCATCGAGGGGGCCGACCTGCTGGTGGTGACGGCCGCCGCCTACCTGCACGACATCGGCCGGGGGCCCCAGGACGCCTCCCGCGGCAAGGTCTGCCATGCCCGTTTGGGCGCGGTGCTGGCGGCGCCCTTGGTGGCGGCCCTGCCGCTGAGCGTGCAGCGGCGCGAGAACATTCTGCACAGCATCCGCTCGCACCGTTTCAGGGGCGATTGCCCGCCCCAAACCCTGGAGGCCCGGGTGCTTTTTGATGCCGACAAGCTGGATGCGATCGGCGCCGTGGGAATTGCGCGCGCCTATCTGTTCGCCGGCGAGATCGGCGCCCGGCTGCACACCGGGGCGGTCGATGTCGCCCGGACGCGCGCCTATTCCTGTGAGGATACCGGCTACCGGGAGTACAAGCTGAAACTCTGCCGGATCCGGGAGCGGATGCTGACAACCGCCGGCCGAGATCTGGCCGACCAGCGCCATCGCTTTATGGAGGCTTTTTTCGACCGTTTTTTGCTCGAATACGAAGGAAGGGGGTAAGCCCACATGAGTGTCAACATCGTCGATCGCATTGACGACCTGGTCGCCGTTCGGCACGTGCTGATCAGCGTTTCCGACAAAAGCGGTCTCGAGCGGTTCGTTCCGGAATTGCTGGAGATCACGCCGGACATCCGGATTTTTTCAACCGGCGGCACTTTCCAACGCCTGGCCGAAATTCTCGGGCCACGCGCCGAAAAATGCCTCACCCAGGTGTCCGCTTACACCGGCCAACCTGAAACCCAGGGGGGGCTCGTGAAAACACTCGACTTCAAAATCTACCTGGGCCTGCTCACCGAAACTTACAATGATGCCCACCAGCAGGATCTGGCGCGCACCGCCGCCGTGCCCATCGACATGGTGGTCGTCAACCTCTACCCCTTTCAGAAGACCGTGGCCCGGGCGGAGGTCACCGTCGAAGAGGCCCGCGCCAACATCGATATCGGGGGGCCCTGCATGATCCGGGCGGCGGCCAAAAACTACCTGCGGGTCGCATCGGTGGTGAACCCCGGCGATTATCCCGGGCTTCTGGTTCGTCTGGCAGCCTATGACGGCAGCTTGCCCCTGACCCTGCGCTTCGAGCTGGCCCAGAAGGCCTTCGAACACACCGCACACTATGACCGCGCCATCGCCGATTTTCTCATGAGCCGGTCGCCGGAAGCGGTCACAGGCTGCTACCGCGGGCTTTAGACGGCGGTTTCGGCAGGAAACAGAATGAAAAGATATAAAATCAAATCGTTATCATGGGCAGTTATCTGTATCACGGGACTCTGGTTCTTGTTTGCGGCCAACGCTATGGCCGATGATGACCACGGATTTAGAAGGCATTTTGAGCGTGAAGACCATCACAGGATCCCATTTTGGGGATCCGACAATGAAGGCAGTGAAACCACCGGCGAGATAGCTGCCTGGCTTCTGCTTGTGGCGAACCTGCCCGTAGCCTTGAGCCTTCTGGTAAAGGGGACGAATCGGTTTGCACCTCTGGGGACCGAATTAAAAAAAACCTTGGCGAACCTCAACCGGATGCAAAAGAAGGCCCTGATGTGGCTGCATTACTATCTCAATCTGGGGATTCTTGGCATTGCCCTATGGCACTGGCTCTCTTCGCGCTGCAAATCGTCGGCGCTGCCTGAACTTGGGCTGATGATGATGGTAACCGTAATCGCTTTGGGTTTTCTCATAAAATTCAAGTTGTGTCCCAAAGCCTTACGCACGTATGCTTATCAGATCCATACGCAACCTGTGATTTTTATTGCCATGTTTATGGTTTTGACGGTTGGCCATCTGATCGTCGATTAGCCGCGCCGTAAAGTAGGGGCAAAGGGAGCATCCCCTTGCATAAATCTTTGAAGGTATCCAGGACCATTTCGGAGAGGCGGTGACCCTGGACGAAGGCGCAAAGCTTGAGATCAGCCATTATCTGGTGTCGAACGCCGCCGACGAATCTTCCGCCAAGCTGGCCGGGAAAATAATGCGCTGCTTGCAAGGTCTGGCACCACTGCGAATCACCGACATCCCTTGTATTCGCAAGGAGCACCGGGAGATAAATCCACAGACAGTCAAAAGACCTTCCGTAGGGTCGTTGTCAAACTGTGTCGCCTGCCATCGAACTTCGGCAAACGGGGTTTATGACAATGATGATGTATCCATTCCTGATTAAAAGTAGAGGCGTTTTCCCGGACGTGAATCAAATAAGTTTCGAGGGAAAAGGGTAGTCCATAATCGCTGGGGTCGTTATGAAATCCGGCCTGATCACAATATTTATCTGCATTGTTATCTATGAAATCTTTGAGCATCTCATCCTGCCGTTGTTCTGGATGATTCGATGTAGCAAGCGAAAATCATCTTGTGGTCCATCTGCCCTGATTGGGAAAAGGTGCCTTGTCAAAAAGTGGGAGGGCAATAGCGGAAAAGTTCTGATAGGGAGCGAGCTATGGAAGGCGATTGGTAATTTACCACTCATTCCGGGGGACGAGGTGGTGGTCCGAGATCTTGAAGGGTTGACGCTGAGGGTTTCAGC
>JBAPYE010000227.1:0-1650 GCA_049284575.1 Desulfobacterales bacterium | reverse complement strand
TTGATATTGTGATCAGCGACATCCGCATGGGCGAGATCGACGGCATCCAGGTGATGGAAAAGGTTTTTGCGAAATCGCCGCGGATCAAGGTCATCATGATCACCGGCTACGCCACGCTGGAGTTGGCCCGGGAATCGTTGACCAAGGGCGCCTTTGATTTCATTGCCAAGCCCTTCAAGCTGAAGGAGATTCGCAAAACGATCAAAAAAGCGGTCGAATCCCTGGAGCAGCATGAAAGCCGACAAAACGTCGGCACCGCCGCGCACTGAAGACCCGCCAGGGGGTTGAGTCGGCTGCGTCGGTACGGGAGAATAATCGGGCGCGGCCAAAGGCACCCGGTGTACCCACCGGATCATCGCCGCGACATAAATCAACCGGCTGAATTGTGACCGGTGCATAATGGAGTGAAGCTCATGGACATTTACAGAAGTCCGATGGAAAAGATTCTGAAACAGCAGGAAAACGACACTGTCATCACCAACCCCAAGGAGCCGTTCAAAACGTTTTTACGCAAAATCGCCTACCTGTGGGCGCGCGGATGGGGTCGGTGCAAAAAAGTCTTCAAACGGCAGGCAAGCAGTCAGAAATAAGGTCGCCTTTGGATTTTCGGCGACCGGTGTTCCGCCGTATTTATATTTCCTTACCGGCAGCTCCAGAGCTTTAAGCTCCCTCTGCGCCGGCATGATGCGCCGCGCGATACGCAATCAGTCTGAAAGCGCCTTGACCGGTTCCCGGCAGTAATCCGGGATATCTGTCACCACACGCCCCCACACCAGGTTTCCCCCTCGAAAGGCAGGTCCGTCCACCCATTTTTTCAGGAAGATGGCGCCTGAAGCGTGAAAAAACCGGCAGAAAAGCGCCCGAAACCATGGTGAGAAGCCATCTCAAAAAAGTCTTTTCACCCGGTATCGGCGTTGAGTCCTTGTCTCAAGTCCTCGACATACGAGAGTATGCCTGCGGGTTGGGAACAGGCCTTTTCATTTATTGACACGTCAACGCTCCTGACATATTCTCGTTTGCCGAAAAAGCAAGGTCTTCTCCTTTCATCATGGCGGCGGTCTTGTGGTCATCTCTGGGTTCGGCCGAGCGAATGCCCGACGAAAGCCTGTCCTAAAATCTCAAAATTATTATCGACATGCTTTTCAGCTCCATCATTTTTCTGTTTCAGTTTCTGCCCCTTTGCCTCCTCCTGTATTTTCTGGCCGGCAAGCGGCTTCGCAACCCGCTTCTTCTGATTGCCAGTCTGGTATTTTACGCCTGGGGCGAGAGCTATTACGTTCTGTTGATGCTGGTGTCGATCCTCGTCAACTACCTCTGTGGTCTAATGATCGATCGGTATCGGGGCCGGCAAGCAGCCCGCGGCTTCCTGATTGCGGCCATTGCCTTCAATGTCCTGTCCATCTCCGTTTTTAAATACGCCAATTTCCTGGTCGACAATCTGAACGCCTTGCTGTCTCAGGTCGGTGTCGGGCCCATCGAATTGGCACCGATTCATTTACCCATCGGGATTTCTTTTTTCACTTTTCAGGCCATGTCCTACGTCGTGGACGTTTACCGCCGGGATGCGTCGGTCCAACGCAACCCCCTGAACATCGGTTTGTACATCGCTCTTTTCCCCCAGCTGATTGCCGGCCCCATCATCCGCTATCA
>JBAPYE010000226.1:0-5521 GCA_049284575.1 Desulfobacterales bacterium | reverse complement strand
TCTACCGTGTGAAGGTAGCACTCTCCCGCTGAGTTAACCGCCCCTATGGTCGCTGTTCGTCCACCAACTCCTTGAGTTCTTTGCCGACCTTGAAAAACGGCAGCCTTTTGGAGGGCACCGTAATCTTTTCGCCGGTTTTGGGATTCCGGCCGACGTAGGATTTGTATTCCTTGACCGTGAAACTGGCAAACCCCCGGATTTCGACGCGTTCGTTTTCGATGAGAGATTCGGCGATGGAATTGAAGAAGGTGTCCACCACGCTTTCAGCGTCTTTGCGGCTGATATCGGCTTCGTCTTTCAAGGCGTTGATCAGATCTGAGCGGTTCATGCGTTCTCCTGCAAGGCGATTTTCGACGGGCTTCGCCCATTCCGCAAAGGCGGGGATATTTATAAAGGCCCGGGGGCCGTCAAGTCAAGAAATTTTTCAGTTCGGCGGGATAAAACCCCGATCATGAGGCGCTTTCCCCCTCGACTTCCAGGGGGGCCCGGCCGAGTTCCGCGATCTCTTTTGGGGACGGCAGGTCCCGGAGGTCCCTCAGGTCGAAGAGCTCCAGAAACTGCTTGGTGGTCGCATAAATGATGGGCCTTCCGGGCAGTTCACGGCGCCCCAGCACCCGGACGAGCTTGCGATCCAGCAGCATGCGGAGAATGCCCCCGGAGTCGACGCCGCGAATCTGCTCGATGTCGCTGCGGATGATGGGCTGCTTGTAGGCGATGATCGCCAGGGTTTCCAGCGCCGCGCGGCTGAGGCGCACCGGGCTGGGCTGGAGCATTTTCTTGACGACCTCGCGGTATTGGGGCTGTGTTCTGAACTGATATCCGCCGGCCACCTCGCGGATGACAAACCCGCCGTCACGCTCACGGTACTCCGATGTCAATATCCTAAGCGCCGCGCGGATCTCGCGGCCGTCGGCCTGCGGCAGCAACCCCTGGATGCGGTCCACCGCCAGCGGGGCCGTGGCGACCAGCAGCAGGCTTTCGATCATGGCTTTCAGATTTTCCATCAAAGGTAAAACAGGCGGATACTGCCGGTCGGCAGATGCTGGGCGACCCGGATCAGACAGAGCTTGACCATTTCCAGGACCGCCAGAAAAGTGACGATGACCTCGCTTTTGTCACTCTCCGATGCGAAGAGCTCGGAGAAGGCGATCGATCCCCTGGCCTCCAGAATGTCGACGATCTCGGTAATGCGGTCTTTGATCGATATGCGCTCGGTGGTCAAGTCCACCCGATGGTCCGGGGCGATGTTCGCCAGGATTTTCTGAAAGGCGTCGATCAGTTCAAAGAGACCCACATGGATGGTTTCCTCCCCCGCAACGCCCCAGTCGTCGGGGACGCTCGGCGGGCGAACGAAGGTGTCTTCGCCGAGTAGCCGGCGCTGGGCCAGCTCTTCGGCGGCCTGCTTGATCTGAAGATATTCCAGAAGGGGTCGGGCTATTTCCAGCCGGGGGTCCTCATCTGCAACCGAACTGTGCACCGGCAGTAGCGTGCGGGACTTGATGTGCGCCAGCGTGGCGGCCATCAGCAGAAACTCGCCGGCGAAATCGATGTTCATGCGCTGCAGCCATTCCAGATACGCCAGGTATTGCCGGGTAATCAGGGCGATGGGAATATCGGTGATGTCCACCTCGTTTTTTCTGATGAGGTGGATCAACAGGTCCATGGGGCCTTCGAAAACGTTTTCCAGCTTGACCTTGTAGGGATCCTCGGCCATGGCAGCGGGTTACCCGACAGGCTGAATGCCAATGGCGCTGCGCAGCCGTTCCAGGAACGGTCGGCTGTGGCGGCGGGCCTTGGCAGCGCCCTCGCGCAAGACGGTTTCAATGTAGCTCGGGTTGTTGAGGAGTTCCGCGTAACGGCGCCGCGGGTCCGCCAGCAGCGTGTTGAGATATTCGAACAGCAGCTGCTTCATCTCGCCCCAGCCGATCCCCCGGGCATAGCGCTGCCTCAGGGCCGCGGATTCAGCGGGGGAGGCGAACGCCTGATAGATTTGAAAAAGGGTGCAGTCCTCGGGCACTTTGGGCTCCTCGGGCGCCTGGGAGTTGGTTTTGATTTTCATGATGAGCTTGTGCAGTTTCTTTTCGGTGACGAAAAGTGGGATGGTGTTGTTGTAACTCTTGCTCATTTTGCGGCCGTCGAGGCCCCCTAAAACGGCCGTTTTTTCATCCACCACGGCCTCCGGCAGGACAAAGTGTTCGCCGAAAAGATGGTTGAAGCGCCCGGCGATGTCCCGGGCCATTTCCAGGTGCTGAATCTGGTCTTTGCCAACCGGGACCTTGTGGGCGTTGAACATCAGGATGTCGGCGGCCATCAGCACCGGATAGCAGAACAGCCCCATGCTGATGCCCTGGTCGGGGTCCCGCGATTGGTTGGCGTCGTTTTCGGCCACCGCGGCCTTGTAGGCGTGGGCCCGGTTCAGGAGCCCTTTGGCGGCCACGCAGGTCAGGATCCAGGTGAGTTCCATCACTTCGGGAATGTCGGACTGGCGATAGAAAATGGAGGTGTCGGTGTCCAGCCCGAGGGCCAGCCAGGCCGCCGCGACCTCCATGGTGCTGTGCTTGAGGCGTTCGGGGTCCTGGCACTTGACCAGGGCGTGATAGTCGGCCAGAAAGTAAAAGGATTGGCTGGCGGGGTCCCGGCTGGCCGCGATGGCCGGTCGGATGGCGCCGACGTAGTTGCCCAGGTGCGGGCTGCCGGTGGTGGTAATCCCGGTTAAGACGACTTGCTTGTTCATCGCGCATTCCTAAAGTTCTGGTTCATGGGGGGCGTGGCCGCCCGCAGGCGCTGCGTTCGGGATCTTGCCTGGCAGATCGGCCGAGAGCGCTTTTTTTTCACGCGGGAGTCGGCGGGCGACAAAGGCGCGCGCAAACGCCAACTCCTCTTCCAGGGACTGCAGCCGGCCGTCCAGCCGGGCCTCCAGTACCGCCTGGAGCGTCTTTCGGTAAATCGGTCCGGGTGAAACACCCATTTTTTTGAGGTCCCGGCCGGACATTTCGACGGCAGTGTTCCGGAGTTGGGTGAAAAAAAGGGAGATGGCGCGTTTCACCTGCTCCGATCGCGTGGCCGCCATCAGGTAGAGCAGCAGTTCGGTTTTAAAACCCGACAGCCGGCTGAAAATCTTGCTGTTTTTCAGGGGGAATTTGCGTTCCAGCCAGTAGAGGCAGCGGTCGGCCTGAAACCGTTCTTGGGTGAAAATTTTTTGGTAGCGGGGCGCCAGCTCCAAACGGGCGCAGGTTTCAGCCGTCGTGGCCGCATCGCAGCTGCGGGTCAGCGCCAGAAAATAAACGGCCCACTTCATATAGGATTCGCCCAGGAAAAGCAAATCATACCAGGACAGCACGCCGGTGACGGCGTTTAAATCGGCAATGAGTTCTTTGGTGAGCAGGATGGAGGGGTGAATCACCTTCAAGAGCTCGAAGTCGTTGAGGCGCACAACGGCCGGCGCGGGGGTTTCCTCCTCGAGGATCTGGCGCAGCTCCGCGAAAACCCGCCGACCGCTGAGGCGGCTGAAAAAATCCATTTTGACGGCGTTTTGAATCAGCCCGGCGGTCAGCTTCCCGATGGAAAACCCGAAACGCTGCTCGAAGCGAATCGCCCTGAAAACACGGGTGGGGTCTTCAACGAAACTGAGGTTGTGCAGCACCCGGATGACCTTGTCCTTGAGATCGCGCTGAGCGGCAAAAAAATCGATCAGGGTGCCGAATCTTCCGGGATCCAGCCGGATCGCGAGGGTGTTGACCGTAAAATCCCGCCGGAACAGGTCCAGCTTGATGGAACTCATCTCCACGGTCGGCAGGGCGGCCGGAAACTGGTAGTATTCCATGCGGGCCGATGCCACGTCGATTTTAAATCCTTCCGCCAAGGTCAGCACGGCAGTGCCGAACTTGGCGTGCGTGTGTACCCGGGCACCCACCATTTTGCCATATTTGCGGGCAAATGCGATGCCGTCGCCCTCGATCACGATGTCAATGTCGTCATTGGGGCGGTATAGGAAAAGGTCCCGCACGAACCCCCCCACCACGTAAGCCTGAAAGCCCAGCTCGTGCGCCACCTGGCCGATGGTTCGGAGGCTTTCAAAAACCTTCGACGAGAGGCGCTCGCGCATGAACTTGAGCACCGGTCGCGCCCGGGCATCGCGCGGGTCCGGCCGCAGGCCGCCGTCGCGGCTCGCCCCCCGGTCGGACTGGTGCACCAGAATGTTGAGCAGATCCGTGCGGGTCACCACCCCGACAATCGCCTGGCCCTCGATTACCGGCAGGATGCGCTGCTTGTTTTCGATGATCTTGTCCTGGATTTCCCTCAGGTCGGCATCCGGCCCGACCACGGCCATGTCCGTGCTCATGTACTCATGCACCGGGACGTTTTCCAACTGGTGGTAGAGGGCCTTCTCGATAATCTGGCGGGTGATGAAGCCCACCGGGTCTCTTTGGCCGTTTTGCTGCCGGGTGACCACCAGGGCGTTGACGTTGTAGCGGGTCAGCAGCTGACCGGCCTCGCGGCAGGACGCGCTGACATCCAGGGTTATTGCCGGGGCCGACATCACATCCCGCGCCCGTCGCCGAAAGGCCACCTGGCGGAACAAAACCTCCAACAGCAGGTGTTCGGCCTGTACCAGGGTTTTGCCGCGGATGGTGGCGGCCGCCGCATAGGCGTGCCCCCCGCCGCCGACGGCCGACAGAATCTCGCCCACGTTGACCTCCGGGACCCGGCTGCGGGCCACGATATAAATTTTTTTGCCCATCCGGGCGATGGCGAAAATGGCGTTGAGCTTCTCCATTTTCAGCATCTTATGAACCAGGAGCGCGAATTCGGGGATGTACTCGTCCGTCGAGACGGTGGTCAGCGTCAATTCGACGCCGTTGATCTGGTAAGGTTCCGCGGCCTGGATCATGTCGTTGAGAAGCGCCACCTGCACAGGACTGATCTCGCGATCGATCATGCTGGCGACCACATTCAGGTTGGCCCCCCGGTTCAGCAGAAAGGCGGCCGCCTGGAAATCCTCTGCGGTGGTGGAGGGGAAGGTGAAGGAGCCGGTATCCTCGTAGATGCCCAGGCACAGGATGGTGGCCTCATCCGGGGTGATTTCAATCTTTCGCTCCTGCAGAATCTTGGTCAGCAGGGTCACGTTGGCACCGGTCAGTTGATGGACCTCGTGATGACCGCGAATGTCGTTGGCCATGGCGGGGTGGTGGTCATACACGTGGATTTCGATGTCCGGCTGATCGAGCAGTTCGGCGAATTTGCCGATTCGGTTGGGCTGGCGGGTATCCACCAGGACCAGACGCTTTATCCGGCTGAAATCGATGTCCTTGATGTCGGCCATGTTGAGAAGGTAAACCATCGAATTGATGAAAAAATTGCGTAGGTTTTTCTCCTGCGAGCCTGGAAAGGCCACCAGGGCTTGGGGATAGAGTTTCTGGGCCGCCAGCAGGGACGCCAAGGCGTCGAAGTCGGCGTTGATGTGGGTGGTGATGACCGTCGGCTTGTCGCTCGGGTCTGTGGTTTGAGGGATCATCTGATG
>JBAPYE010000225.1:0-4495 GCA_049284575.1 Desulfobacterales bacterium | reverse complement strand
GCTGCGGCCACCGTCGGGCTCTGGGGGCCGCCGAGAAAGGCTGCCAGCGGCGTTTGCGCCAAGCCCAGCAGCACCGTGATGGCGGCCAGGACCAGCAGCGGGATCGTCATTGCCCGCTCCCGGTGGGGGTCGCCGGGTTCATCGGCGGCATGCGCCCCCGGCGCCGCCTCGGCCGGGGCGGGGGCGTTGGCTGACGGGCAGAGGATGATGAAGATCAGCCGGAAAGTGTAGTAGGCCGTCAGAAAGACCCCCAGCATGCCGGCCGCCAGCCATACCGCGGTGGGGCGCGCGGTGAGCGCCGCCAGGATCAGCTCCTTGCTGAAAAAGCCGGAAAGCGGCGGCAGTCCCGAAAGCGCTGCGGCCCCGATGATCGTGCAGATCATGGCGGTCTTGTGTCGGCGGCCGCCGGCGCGCGCGATCGCGAACAGGTCGTTGCTGCCGCAGCGGTGAATGAAGACCCCGGCGCAGAGGAACAGCAGGGCCTTGAAGCCCGCGTGGGTGATGAGGTGAAACACCCCGGCGAAGTAGCCGCCGGCGGCCAGGCCCATAATCATCAGGCCCAGCTGGCTGATGGTCGAATAGGCCCAGACCTGCTTGATGTCGCGGCTGACCATGGCCATCGTGGCGGCCAGCAGCATGCTGAGGGTCCCCACGCTCAAACAGACGGTCATGGCCACGGGCGAGAGGCTGAAAAAGGGGAACAGACGCGCGAAGAGAAACACCCCGGCGGCCACCATGGTGGCCGAGTGCAGCAGCGCACTGACCGGGGTGGGGCCCTCCATGGCGTCCGGCAGCCAGGTGAGCAGCGGGAACTGGGCGCTTTTGCCGATGACGCCGCCGAAGATCAGCAGGCTGGAGAGGGTGATCAGCCCCGGCGAGAGGCGCGCGGCCGTTTCCGGCGCGTTGAGCCGAAGGATGTCCAAGTCCCCCAGCTGGGTCAGGACCAGCAGCAATCCCAACAAGAAGGCGACGTCCCCCAGGCGGGTCATCACGAAGGCCTTCTTGCCTGCCTCGCTGGCGCGCCATTTGTCGAACCAGAACCCGATCAGCAGATAGGAGGCCAGCCCCACCAGCTCCCAGAAGACGTAGAGCTGCAAGAGCGAGGGCGCGAGCGTCATGCTGGTCATGGCCCAGGCAAAGAGCGACATGAAGGCGTAGTAGCGGGCGAAGCCCGGGTCCCCCGCCATGTAGCCCAGGGAGTAGACCTGGACCAGGCAGCAGATCAGCGCCACCACGGTGAGCATCAGGAGGCTCAACGGGTCGATCAGAAAGCCGAACGGCACGGCGATCTCGCCGGCCACCAGCCAGCGGCCGGTGAACTGCAGGGGCGTCGCCGCCCCCCAGTGGCGGATCAGCAGAAAGAGCGCCCCCAACAGAGAGATGCCGACGGCTCCCAGTGACAGGCCGGCGGAGAGCCGCGGGCGTTTGCGGGTGACCACCAGGATCGTCGCGAAAGCCGCCAGGGGGGTCAGCACCGTCACAAATGCGGCGGCCACGGTTGGGTCGAGGGTCAACGGGTGGGTCATGGTGCGCTCACCGGTGCAAATTTTTGGGGCGCCGGCCGCCTGCGGCCGCACGCGGGTTCACTCGAAGCGGTCGGGTAGGACGGTGCCGCTCCGACGATAGATGCAGACGATCAGGGCCAGGCCGATGGAGACTTCGGCCGCCGCCACGGCCAGGACGAAAAGCGCAAACACCTGGCCTTCGATCGACTGCCAGCGCAGGGCGGCGCCCACAAAGGCGATGGCCCCGGCGTTGAGCATGATTTCAAAGCCCAGCAGGATCA
The DNA here is from genome assembly GCA_049284575.1 of Desulfobacterales bacterium. Lineage (GTDB taxonomy): Bacteria > Desulfobacterota > Desulfobacteria > Desulfobacterales > JAABRJ01 > JAABRJ01. The sequence goes on along the minus strand of JBAPYE010000225.1, from coordinate 2,709 downwards.
TGACGAGGCTGCGCCGCGCCACCGCGCAGCAGGCGCCCATCAAAAACAGCAGGCCGGCCAGCAGAAAAACATGGCTGTAGGGAACGATCATGCCGGCTCCTCCGACGGCGGGCCTTTGCGCCGGACGGCACGCCTGGCGATCAGCAGCGCGCCGATCAGGGCCACCAGCAGCAGCAATGAGACGATTTCAATCGCCAGCCAGTGGTGTTTGAACAGGTAGTAACCAAAGCGCGCCGGCGAGGCCACGGCCGGCTGCAGGGGCGTCCAAGCGGCCGGGTCGTGGAGGACCGTCAGGATACCCACCGCCACGAAGAGCAGCGCCATGCCGCCGGCCGGCAGCCACTGCCGCCGGGGATAGAACTTTTCGGTCAGGGCCTCGCCGCCCAGCATCATGATGATGAAGACAAACAGCACCATGATGGCCCCGGCGTAGATGATCACCTCTAATGCGGCCAGCAGCGGCGCGCCCAGAAGATAGAACAGCAGGGCGCTGCCGAAAAAGGAGATCACCAGGTAGACCACGGCGTGCACCAGGTTGCGCCGGGTGACGGCCAGTCCCGTGGCGCAGAGGATCAGGGCGGCCAGCAGATAAAACAGAATGGTCTGAAAGGTCATGGCGTCGTCTTCGCCGGCCGGGGGGCACCGGTCGGTCCTCAGAGGGTTCGGCCGTCACGGCAGGTTGCTGCGGACCCTGACCGGCGGGGCTTCCCGTTCGTGCGCGCCCTTGCCGCCGGCCGCGGTCTGCACACCCGCCCAGCGGTAATAGTTGTAGGTCTTGTCCTTGCCGCAGTCGTCCACCAGCAGGTCCTCTTTTTCGAAGACCAGCTTGAGGATGTCCTGCTGGATGTTCTCGAAATCCGGCGTCAGCTGGATGGCCGCGGTCGGGCAGGCCTCCTCGCAGAGCCCGCAGTAGATGCAGCGCGCGAAGTTGATGCGGAACCAGGCCGCGCAGCGGCGGCCGTCAGGCATTTCAACCGCCTGCATGGAAATGCAGCTCACCGGACAGACCCCCGAGCACAGGTAGCAGGCCACGCAGCGCTCCCCGCCGTCGGGGTCGCGGGTCAGGACGATCCGGGCGCGGGCGCGCTCGGGCAGCGGCCGCTTGTACTCCGGGTATTCCTCGGTCACCGGCTTGCGGAAGAGGTGCCGGAAGGTGGTGGCAAACCCTTCCCCCAGGGCCTTCAAGGCCTCGAAGGCCGAGGTTTCGCCCGGTTTTTGCGGCTTCGCGGCCGGAGTCTCTTCTTTAAAGTCCTGTGGGTCTTCTTCCACTGGTTGCTCCCGTTGCAAGTCTCAAAGCAGTACGATCATCCCGGTCAGCAGGATGTTGACCAGGGCGGCCGGTACGAGCACTTTCCAGCCCAGGGCCATCAGCTGGTCATAGCGCAGGCGCGGCAGGGTGCCGCGGATCCAGATGATCACCAGGCAGACCAGCATCATCTTCAGAAACAGCCAGACCGGCCCGGGCAGAAGGGGGCCGTGCCAGCCGCCCAGAAAAAAGACCGCCACCAGCGCTCCCAGCACCTGCATGTGGACGTATTCGCCGATAAAGAACAGCCCGAAGCGCATCCCGCTGTACTCCATGTGAAACCCCGCGCCCAGCTCGTTTTCGGCCTCGGGCAGGTCAAAGGGGATGCGCTTGATTTCGGCCACCGCACTGATGAAAAAAATGGCGCAGGCGATCGGCTGGACCAGCACAAAGGGGTAGGCGGACTGGGCCGCGACGATCTCCACCAGGCTGAACGAGCGCGCCAGGATCACCACCGGCACCAGCGACAGCCCCAGCGCAAGCTCGTAGCTGATCATCTGGGCCGCCCCGCGAATGCCGCCCAGCAGGCTGAACTTGGAGTTGGATGCCCACCCGCCCAGCGCCACCCCGTAAACCCCCAGGGAGGAGAGGGCGAAGATGAACAGCAGCCCCACATTGAGGTCCGCGATCAGCATGGGCACCTGCCGGCCCCAGAGGGTCAGCGGCGGGCCGAAGGGCACCACCGCGAACATCAGGAGCGCCGTCAGGGCGACCACCGCCGGGGCCAGCAGAAAGATGATGCGGTCGGCTTCGGCCGGCACGGTGTCCTCCTTGGTCAGCAGCTTGACGGCGTCGGCGATGGGCTGCAGCAGGCCGAATTTTCCGGCGCGGTTGGGCCCCCGGCGCACCTGCATACGGGCCAGCAGCTTGCGCTCGACCCAGACGAGGTAGGCGGCCACCACCAGGACCGCGGTCAGGATGACCCCGATCTTGGCGAGCAGCAGCACAAAGCCGGCGATCCACACGAACATGGCGGGGGTCAGCTCCTTTCGTCTTGCGGCGCGGCGGCGCGCTGCTCGCTTGCCCGCTGAATGTGCCCGGGGGCGATCCGGGTACCGGATGGCCCCAAAATCTGCCAATTGAGGTCGCGGTGGCACGGCACCACCAGGACGCCGGCGGCTGTTTGGGGGCAAACCGCGAGGGTGGCCTCGAAGCAGCCGCCGCTGGCGTTGATTACCAGCCGGTCGCCGGCGGTAAGCCCCAATGCCTCGGCCGATTGCGGGCAAAGGCTGACCTCTGGGGGGGCTTCAAGCGCCCGCAGCGGCGGCGACAGGGCCGAAAGCGTCTCGGTGCCGAAGGTACGCTGGGTCAACAACAGCGTGAGGCCGTCGGGGCGCGCGGCGGCCGTGGTCTGCCTTGGCGACGTGAACGCCGCGGCCCCGCCCAGCGGCAGGCGCACGCCC
>JBAPYE010000224.1:0-2297 GCA_049284575.1 Desulfobacterales bacterium | reverse complement strand
CATCAGATGTCGGGGCTGCCGGACGGTCGAACGCCGGGCGGGGTTCGGCCACGGTTTTTTCCGTGGTGCTCGTCCCGGCCGCCGCGGTCGGGGGCTGCGTGGGGGTGGCAAAGCGCTTTTCCGGCGGCTGCCAGCGGGGCGCGTCGGCGGTTTGAAGCGTGTCCGCCACGGCGGCCGCGATCACGCCGTGCACCCGTTCGGGTTGGGCAAAGCGGATCTCATGCTTGGTGGGGTGAACGTTGACATCCACCTGGTCAAACGGGACCGCCACAAAGAGCACCCCCACCGGGAACTGGCCTTTCATCAAACGTCCGCGAAAGCCTTCGAAAAGGGCATGTTGAACCACCCGGTCGCGCACGAAACGTCCGTTGACATACACGAAGATGCCCCGCGAGGTGGTCCGCGTGACGCGCGCTGAGGCCACCCAGCCGTGGCCGCGGATGTGGCCGTCGTCAAATTCCACAGGCTGCAGGGCGCGCTGCAGATCGCGCCCTAGGATGTCCGCCACGCGGTCCAGCGGAGCGGCCGCGGCGGGCCAGCTTTTAACCGTTTTACCGTTGTGCACCAGCTTGAACTGGACCCCGGGCCAGCCCATGGCGATGCTGGCCACGGCGTCGGCGATGTGGCCCATTTCGGTGTTGACCGTTTTGAGGAACTTGCGTCGCGCCGGGGTGTTGAAAAAGAGCTGGCGCACGCTGATCAAGGTGCCGGGCGGCGCACCGGTGTCGGCCACCTTCTGGATGCGGCCGCCTTCCAGCGTGATTTCGGTGGCCGTATCGGCGTCGGCCTCGCGGCTGACCAGCATGAAGCGCGAGACCGATGCGATGCTGGGCAGGGCCTCACCGCGGAAGCCGAGCGACTGGATGGCAAAGAGGTCATCGTCCTTGAAGATTTTGCTGGTGGCATAGCGCTCGAGGGCCAGCAGGGCGTCGTCGCGGCTCATGCCGCTGCCGTCGTCCGATACCCGGATCAGGGACTTGCCGCCCTGGCCGATCTCGATGCTCACCCGGCGGCTGCCGGCATCCAGCGAATTTTCCACCAACTCCTTGACCACCGCGGCGGGCCGCTCGACCACCTCGCCGGCGGCGATTTTGTTGGACAGAATCTCGGGCAGGATCCGGATGCGTGTCATGGGGGTGAAAGCGGGCCTCGGGGCGGCGGCCGGCTTCAGGCGTTGCCGGAATCGGGTTTGGCGGTAAAAAGGCGCAGCAGGTACTCCACTTCCGTGGGCGACAGATCGAATTTCGCACCGGCCTTTTGCACCAGGTCGGTCAACGACCGGCCGGGGGTTTCGGTGCGCTCTGCGGAGATCCAGGCGACGGCTTTGCGGATTTGCTCACCTTGGGGCTGCAAGCTCATGGGAGTCCTCCTCGTTTGCGGGGTTCTTAAATTTATAGCCCCTTCAGTTGTCGAGTGCAAGCCGCAGGCCGCGCAGGCTCAAAGGGGCGGTCGGCGGCGGTGAAAATCGCTGGCCTGCTCGAAATTGTAGGCCACCCGGAACAGGCGGCCCTCGCTGAAATGCGGGCCCAGGAGCTGCAAGCCGATGGGCAGACCGGCGGCCGAAAACCCGCAGGGGACCGACATGCCGGGGATCCCGGCGAGGTTGGCCGACAGGGTGAACATGTCGGAGAGGTAGAGGGTCAGCGGGTCGTCGATCTTTTCGCCGATTTTAAAGGCCGGTGTCGGGGCCACCGGCGAGATCAGCACATCGCATCTCTGGAAGGCCTCCTTAAAATCCGCCGTGATGAGCGTGCGCACCTGGGAAGCCTTGCCGTAGTATGCGTCGTAATACCCGGCCGACAGGCAGTAGGTCCCGATGATAATCCGGCGCTGCACCTCGCGGCCGAAGCCCCGGGAGCGGGTGCTGCGGTACATGTCGATCAGATCGGTCTTGGTTTTGTCGCGCAAGCCGTACTTGACGCCGTCGTAGCGGGCCAAATTGGAGCTGGCCTCCGACGGGGCGATGACGTAGTAGGCAGCCACGGCGTAGGCCGCGTGGGGCAGCGAGACCTCCAGGCATTCGGCGCCGAGGTCCCGCAGAACCGCCACGGCCTTCTCGACGGCCGCGGCCACTTCGGAATCGAGCCCCGCGGCGGCCTGGTATTCGCGGGGGATGCCGACCGTCACGCCGCGCAGCCCCTTTTGCAGGAACGTGGTGTAATCCGGAACCGCCTCGGGCACCGAGGTGGCATCCTGCGGGTCGTGGCCCGCGATGGCGTTCAGCAGCAGGGCCGCGTCGGTAACGTCCTTGGCCAGCGGGCCGATCTGGTCCAACGACGAGGCGAAGGCCACCAGGC
>JBAPYE010000223.1:0-35116 GCA_049284575.1 Desulfobacterales bacterium | reverse complement strand
GAGCCGCTGGACAACTTCGCCCACCTCTCTCGGGCCTTGCGGGTGATGGGCGATCAGCGTGGGCTGGACATCGCCCCGCGCCGCATCACGGTCTCCAGCGCGGGGCATGCCGACGGCATTCGTCGCCTGGCGCGCCTGGGGCTGCCCAACCTGCGTCTGGCCGTTTCCCTGAACGCCGCCGACGACTGCCTGCGCAGCCGGCTGATGCCCATCAACCGCAGTTATCCGCTGGCAAACTTGAAGGCCGCGCTGCGGGCCTTTCCCACCGGGCGTGGCGGGGTGGTACTGATCGCGTACGTGCTTCTGGCCGGGGTCAACGATGCCCGCCAAGATGCCGCCAAGCTGGCGGACTATTTGGCAGGGCTTGCCGTGCGGGTTAACGTGATCGCCTACAACGGGGAGGACCGGTCGGGGTTTGCGGCCCCGCCGTCGGCGCATGTCGAGCGCTTCTGCCGCTGGCTTGCAGATGAGGGGGTCTTCTTCTGCCGGCGGCAGCCCCGCGGTCGCGACATCCTGGCGGCTTGCGGGCAGCTGGGGGCGTCGCTGACAACGCGCTGATCGCGGGGGCGCTGCGCGGTTCCTACGGGGCCTTGGCAGGCACCCCCTCCAGTCTGCGCTGAAGCGCCAGCCAATCGGCCAGCTCGCGGATCCGGCCGTTGAGGTGGTAGCGGCCGTCGGCAAACACACCGTAATCCCCGCCGCCGGCCATGGCCGAGGCAAAGCGAATATTGTTGGCGTGGAACAGCCAGATGTCGGTCCATTTTCGCTCCACGGCCTCGTCAAAGGGGTTGTCCTTGGCGGCGAAGCCGTGGTTCCAGATCTCGGTCATGATCTCGGTGGCCGTCAAGGTGCTCAGGTTGGTGGTGCGTATGGTGTTTTCAAAGCGCTCGCGGTGCCCGGCGACCCAGGCGCTGCTGTGGCAGGCGCGGCAGGCGGCCTGCATGGTGGCCGCCCGCTTGGCCTGCTCTGCGGTTGAAATCAGGTAGTCAGCGGCCAGCCCGCCGTCGAAATCGGTGGGCAGCGGCTGGCCGTCGCGGTTGCGGATCTTGCGGGTGTCGGGGTCCCGCGGGTGGGGGTGGGCGTAGATTAGTCCGAAGATGCGCCAGGAGAGGCGGTCGCTCATCTGGTGCGTGCGCTGGGCGATCAGCTCTCCGTCGTTGTTGACCAGCAGGCTGATGTGGCAGGTCGCGCAGGTGGGCGCGGTGAAATCCCGGCCCACGGTCCAGGGCACCGCCTTGAAATCCCAATCGGCCTGCAGGCTGTCGTAAATGTTGCCGTGCTTGCTGGCCGAGTAGACCTTGAAGGCGGGGACGTCCGGCCCCACGTGGCACTCCTTGCAGGTGTGCGGCTTGCGGGCCATGGCGATCGAAAAGGTGTGGCGCGTGTGGCAGGCCGAGCAGGCCCCGCGGCTGCCGTCCAGGTTGATGCGCCCCACGCCCTGGTTGGGCCAGCCGTCGATCCTGGGAAATGTCATCTCGCCCAGGTCGGTATCGCGGGTTTCGCTGCCGCTGACCTTCAACCGGGTGCCGTGGCAGTAAAAGCAGGCCTCGGCGCGGGTGGCTGCATCCGCCGGGGCATCCGCGAGGGTCGCGTCGCGGCGTTCGAGCTGGCCGATGATGGCCTGCTGCTGCTGGGCGTAGAGCGCGTTGTCGGCTAGATTCCCGTGGGCATGGGCCATGATGTTGCGGTCGTACTGGTCGGCCTCCTGGCTGTGGCAGCTGGCGCAGTCCGGCGGGCTGACCACCACGTGGACATCGTGGCCGTTGTGGTAGAAGGTGTCGGCATGCGCCTCGGGCCGCAGGGTGTGGCACTCGGCGCAGCCTACGGCGGTTTCCAGCAGGTCCTGCGGGACCGTAGTGCTGGAGACCTTGCGCGCCAGGCCCGCCACTGCCGAAGCCGCAGCGGGGGTGGTGCGGGCATGGCGGCTGGCCTGCCACCCGCTGACGATGCCGGGGTGGATTGCGGCGTGGCAATCCAGGCATTCCTGGGTGGCGTCGCTGACGGGGGCTGTGGCCGAAATGGCGGCCGCGGGCAGCAGCAGGCACAGGACGGCGGCGGTCAGGGAGAGCGTCTTTCGCATGGGTTCCTCCATTAAGGGCTCGGTTTTGCACAAATTTCGGACAGCCCCCTCACGGTACGGAGGCGTCTGCCGCGGCGCGGCGGCTGACCTTGGCGACGTAGGCCCGGATGTCGCACTTGCGTTCCAGGCCGGCGGCGGTCATCGAGCGGACTTTGCCAAAGACCGCCCGTTCCGGCCAGGCGCGATCGTGCATCCCGAAGACCCAGGCCACCCCCGCAAAGGAGTTGGGGTCGCGGCCGTCCAAAAAATACCGGTTGTTGAGCGCCAGCAGGGTTTCAAAGGCCGCCGCGGGGCTTGGCGACCACTTCAGGACCTTCTTGCCCCAGTACATGCGCATGTAGTTGTGCATGAAGCCGGTGGCGGTCATTTCCCGCATGGCGGCGTTCCAATACGGATCGTGGGTTTCGGCGGCCTCCAGCGCCTCCCGTTGGTAAAGATGGGGCCGCGGGTCTGCGGCGTGGTCCGCGAGGGTTTTCCGAGCCCACTCCGGCAGGCAGCCGAAGCGGTCGTAGTCCGGGGTGTAGTGCACGAAATTGACGGCCAGTTCGCGCCGCACGATCAGCTCCTCCAGGTAGGCGTCGCGGTCGGGGGGGCTGGCGGCGGTATGCTTGTGGAGGGTGAGCGCCAGGTAAAGCGGCGATACCTGACCGAAGTGCAGGTAGGGGCTCATCCCCGACACGTCGTCGGTCTGGGGCTGGTTGCTGTTGCGGTTGTAGCGGCAGAGTCGCTCGGTTAGAAAGCGTTCGAAGCGCTTCTTGGCGGCCGCCGTCCCGCCCGGAAAAAAGCGGCTTACCGCAGCAATGCCCCGATCGATGTTGAGATCCGCCAGAAGCGCTGCCGGCCCCCCATCGATTGCCAGCCCCTCCAGGTCAAGCCCCAGCGCGCTGTGCGCGGCCGTCAGCTGTGGCGGGGGCACCAGGTAGTCGGGCAGCAGGCGCTGGAGCTTGGGGCGCAGGGTGCGGGCGGCGTATTCGGCCTTGGGGGAGGCCGCGGCGACGGGCACCACCACGTCGCTTTCCACCTGGACTACCGGGCAGGACGCTTGCCGCCCCACCAGCGTCCGCCAGGCTTTCTGATGCCGGCAGTAGCCCACGTCGCACACCAGCAGGGCCGCCTCCCGGGCCAACGCCAGGGCCACCTGGGGCGGCTCCCCGCGGCGACACACCAGCGGGATGCCGCGTTTGGCGAGGGCCTCGGCGGTTTCCAGCAGCCCCGCGAGCATGAAGCTGTAGTGCCGCAGATTGGCCTCGGGGTAGGCGTCGGTCAGGCCGAAGCCCACCACCACGGGCAGCTTGAGTTGGTTGGCGCGGAAGATCGCGTATTCCAGGGCGTGGTTTTCCGCGGCCCGCTGGGCCTGCTGCATCCAATAGAGAACATAGCGCCCCCCGGCCGGGGGTGTTCCCGCGTCGAGGGTTTGGATACGGGTGGGCTGGATACCGGTCGGCAGCATGCGGCCTCCTCAGGGTTCAGGACGAAGCGATCGCATCAGGGTCTTCGTCCGCCAGAATTCCCCGGGCGACCGCTTCTGCGAGCAGCCCGGAGGCGTAGTGCCAGAGAACCGGGGCGCCGGCCTGCAAGGGGGCGATGCGCCGCTCAACCTGCTGCCGCTGGATGCCGTGCTTGCGCCACATCGCCCCGCCGCTGTGGAAGTTGTTGAGCACCGGCTGTAGCCGGTCCAGCGCGGCGGCAAAAAGGGCCTCGGGGCTTTGGCGGGCCTCGAACTCCTCCCAGGCTGCCCGCATTTCCGCGGCCTGATCGATCGGCAGCCGGCCGAAGACGCGGTCTGCGGCTTGCCGCTCACGTGCGAGTTGGCCCCGACGGGCCTCCTCATCGTAGCAGTAGGTGTCGCCGGCGTCGATTTCCACCAGGTCGTGAACCAGCAGCATCTTGACGACCCGCGGCAGGTCGAGATCCGGGGTGTCGGCATACTCGGCCAGCACCAGCGCCGATAGAGCGATGTGCCAGGAGTGCTCGGCTGAATTTTCGTGGCGGCAGCGGTCGGTCAGAAGGGTCTGGCGCATGACGCGCTTGAGGCGGTCGATTTCGACGATGAAGCCGATCTGGCGTTCTAAACGGGCTGGGTCCATGGGCGGCGGCAGACTCCCTGGTTTTTATGGTCAACGGTGGATAGACACGGCGTTTGAATCACTGTAGCCGGATCCGGCCCCAAATTCAAACCCCAAATGCCGCTCCCTTAACGCGCGCGGCGGGATGCGGCTTGCCAAGCGGGCAGCGGGACTTATATTGAGCGAGTTAACCTGCCGGCATTCCGTTTTCTCCCGGCATCCGATCTACACCCCAGATCTCATCACTCAAAGGAGGTTTATTATGGCCGCTGAACCCCAGGACCGCGTCTATGTGCGCGTCAAAGACGTCGCCGGAAACGATTTCATCTGCCCCCTGGACGCCCTCAAGCAAACCAGTCAAGCCACCGATGCGGAGCTCGACAACTGCGTGGACGACGCCACCGTCAAGCGCTACTCGGGAAATATCAAAATCAAGGAGTGATGGCGGCGTAAAAAGTCTAATTTCTGCGTTGCGCTGCATCTCGAAGTCGCTGCGGCGTACTATAAGTACGCCTCACGCCGCTGAGATTTGCGCGCCTTGAACTTGAACTTTTTTCACCACCATCTCAAATTTTGGCTTTTTACCGGTTCATCAAGGATTGAGCGCTGCTGCGGCAGTCTAAGTGGCGGGGCCGGCGAAAATTTCCGTCAGCCGCTCTCGCCGGAAATCGAAGATCGCCTGCAGACGGTTGTGCAAAAGTGCCCGGTGCAGCAGCCGTCCCAGGTGGCCGTAAGGCAGGGCGTAGTGCACCACGTCGTGCATCGTGACGCCGCCGGCGGCCTCCTCGAAGCGGTGCAGATGGTGCCAGAGGCGGTAGGGCCCCAGGCGCTGCTCGTCCACGAACAACCGGGGCGCGCAGACATGTGTGATTTCAGACACCCACCGGCAGGGCAGGCGCCAGAACGGGGTCAGGTGGTAGGTCAGGATCATGCCGGGATGCATCGGCCCGCCGGGTGGGGCGGTCAAGCGGAAGCGCAGCCAGCCCGGGGTGATTCGGGGCAGGTTGCGCGGATCGGCGAAAAAGGCCCAGGCGTGGTCGACGCCGATCGGCAGGTGCTGGGACCGGGTGAGGCGGTAAAGGTGCATGGCGCTTCTGCTGCGTGGAGGGTTCAAGACCCTTGCGGCATGCAAGGGCCCTGGATGGCGTTATTTTTCACCCGATTCCTGACGGCGCTGTCCCCATACCGCGTAAACCGGGTCCGAGTAGAGCAGCTGCAGGGCGTATTTGTCGTCCGCGGGTCTTGGCAGACCCCGCATGGAAAAGGTTTCCAGGTGATCGAAGTCGGAGGCGTGAAAATACGATAGCACGATGCCCATACGTTCGAACTCGTGGGTTTCCTGCCAAACATGGATGGCCTTGGGCGGGAACCAGCGGTTGGAAAAGGTCGTGATGAACCGACCGCCCGCTTTCAGAACGCGCGCCACCTCTCGGAAAACCGCAAACGGCTGGACCAAATACTCCACCGACACCGTGCAGACCACGGCATCGAAGCTGCCGTCGGCAAACGGCAGGTGCGGGTCTTGGTTCAGGTCGTGCACCAGGCGCTCGTCCAGCCGGGGGTTGGCGTTCATCTCAGCCGCATTGAGCCCCAGGCCGGTGACCTTGCCCAGCTTCAGTTGGGCTGGGAAGTGTGATTTCCAGCTGGTCATCAAATCCAAAACCCGGTCGCCCGGCGCCAGCAGCTTTTCGTAAAGCCCGGTGATCCCGGCGATGGCCTGACGGTCGATGTGATCCACCAGGCGCGGCTTATCGTAGAAGACCAGATCGTCCGTTTCGTCCTCGCGCGAAAAAGGACGGCCGGAGAAGAAATCCGTGGGCTGGTTCTGCCAGCGGACCTGCATCCCGGGGCCCTTGAGGGCGGCTTCGATCCAGTCGTTGCTGGTGCCCCCCAATTCACCATGCTTGGGTCTGACCTCGCGGATAACCCCCTCGACCAGCAGATCGGCGGCGGACAGGCAGTGGTTGAAGTCGGCCTTCAAGTGGCTGTCGCCGAGATCAGCGCAGCGGAACGGTTCGCGGTTGCCGCTGAAAATCCCCGGCAGATCCTGGAGGATGCCCTTGGGGTAAAACCGGCCGCGGCGCAGGGTGATGTTGAGGTCCTTCAGCATGCGCTCGTTGACCTGAAGGCGCTTGAGCGTCTGAAGCTGCCCGGCGGTGTGCGGGCCTGTCAGGGTCCCGGCCGGAAAGGCTACGCTGAAGCGCTCGCCCTTGGCTTTGCCGAGCAGGGCGCGCTGGAGTTCGGCCGGGAACAGATCGCGCCAGAAGTTGATCCGGTCGGCATGAAAGCATTCAGTATGGACGGCCTCGGGGCTTTGCCAGTGGAAACGCAACTCCACCGCGGCGAAGGCGTCTTCGGTTGTTCGCAGCATGGGGCTTCTCCTTGCATGGGATGGAATAAACACTTTGTAACCTAAGACGATCCCGCAAAAAGTAAAGGCACGGCGGGGACGCTGCCGCCCTGCCGGGCGCGGGATCGGAAAGGCGCCCATGGTCTTGATCACCCTGGCCTTTTCGATTCATCGGCCTGAAATTCTGCCGCTGGCCGCCGAGCTGATGGCGGCCCACGACGCCATTTTCCTCGAGGAGCCGCCCACCCGGGGTTTTGCCGCCATGCTGCGCGGGGAGCTGCCGGTAGCGGATTATCTGCTGGAAAGCGAAACCGAGTACCCGGAGTTTGGCCGTCGGACCTGCGATCTGCTCCAAGCCCTGTCGCGGCGCGGCAAACCGATTTTCCAGGTGGAGCCTTTTCTGGAAGCCCTGGTGGGGATTCATGATTTTTTTGCCGATGGCGGCCGTCCGCCCGAGCTGAGCCCCGGAACGGTGGCCGAGCGCGTCTATGCCGCCGAAAAGGCGACCACTGCGGCCCTGCTGGCCTATTACCGGACCGTCATGACGGGGTCTTTCGAGGCGACCCTGGCGGCCGTCAAGGCCTTTGCCGCGGTGGACGCGGCGCGTTTTCGGCTGCGGGATGATTTGCGGGCAGACGCCCTGATCTCCCAGATGGCGGGGCATGAACGGGTTTATGTCGAGGCCGGCGAAATTCACCATGGCCTCTGGGGGGCGCTTCACACCCGTCTGGCCGGCCGTGGGCGGCTGCGCGTGCACTACCTCTCGGCACCGGTGGTCCGCAGGTTGACCGGCCGCGGGCGTCTGGCCGGACCCGGGGACTGCCTCACGCTGCTCTACCTTTACCACCCCCGCAGCCGGGATTCCCGGCTGGATTTACTGGCCGCCCGCAGCCTGATCTACAACAAGCTGCTGACCAAAGACGAGATGCCGGCGGACCCCGGTGAATTCCCCCACACCCGGGATGAAGTGGCCACCATCCAGGTGGTGCAGCGGCTGTCACTTGACGACTGTCAAAAACTTTTCCCCGTCATTCGGCGCTTGGGTACGGTTGCGGCCCGGGAATTGGTGCGGACCCACCTGCAGCACGTCGGCGACAGCCGCTGGCCGCCGATCTGGAGCGACGTCCGCGGATAGTCCCGGGTTTCCGTGCGGGGCTCTGGGGGTCGTGGCCCTAAACCCGAGGTATTCTACCTTATATACATGGAGGTGTGCCCTGTGCAAACCGCTCTGAAGCTTCTCTTTGGATGTATTCTCTTGGGCATGCTGGTGATCACCACCGCCGCCAGCCTGCAGCAGGGGATCGTGCCGGCCGCCCGCAGCCTGTGGCCCGATATGTGGTTCCGGGCCACGCTGCTGGATGCCTATTTCGGCTTCCTGACCTTTTACGTCTGGGTCTTCTACAAGGAGCAGCGGATTGGTGCGCGCGTGCTCTGGTTCATACTGATCATGTGTCTCGGTAACATCGCCATGGCGGTCTATGTTCTGGTTGAACTGTTTCGTCTGGCACCCGGGGAGCCGCCGGAGCGCCTCCTGACCCGGAGGAACCCATGAAACTACCGGAAAAAAGACTTTCGCAGGATTCGGTGCCGACGTCCCCAGGGCAACTCGGCGCCCGGGAGGTCCCATGAAGATTGCAATGACTCTCGCAGAGCGGGCCCTGCTGCCCGACCCGCTTATCCGGCTGGGGATCCGCATGCTCAGCCGCCAGCGGCTGCGGGTGGAGGGGCGGGGAGACCTCGCGGCCCGGCGCCGGCGCCAGCAGGCCTTTATCCAAGAGTTGCGGAAAAGCCCCATCGCCGTGGCCACCGGAGCAGCCAACCGGCAGCACTACGAGCTGCCGCCGGCTTTCTTCGAAAAGGTGCTGGGCCGGCGGATGAAATACAGCGCCTGCTACTGGCCGGTCGGCACCCAGAACTTAGACGCCGCCGAGGAGGCCATGCTGGCGCTGACCTGCCGCCGCGCGGGAATCCAGGACGGCATGCAGATCCTGGAGCTGGGCTGCGGCTGGGGGGCGGTTTCCCTCTGGATGGCCGAAAACTATCCCCACAGCCGGATTCTGGCGGTCTCCAACTCGGTGCCCCAGCAGGCGTTCATCAGCGCCCGCTGCCGCCGGCGCGGGCTCACCAACCTCACGGTGGAAACCGCCGACATCAACCGCTTCGAGACCGCACGGCGCTTTGACCGCGTGGTCTCGGTGGAGATGTTCGAACACATGCGCAACTGGCAGCGCCTGCTGGCGCGCGTCAGCGGCTGGCTGAGGCCGGGGGGGCGGCTCTTCGTGCATATCTTCAGCCACCGCAGTCTGGCTTACCCCTTTGAAACCGAGGGCAGCGACAACTGGATGGGCCGGCATTTTTTCACCGGCGGGATGATGCCCTCCGATGATCTGATGCTTTATTTCCAGGACCACTTGAGCATGGAAGACCACTGGTGCATCGGGGGGCGCCACTACCAGAAGACCGCCGAGGCCTGGCTGGCCAACCTGGATGCCGCGCGCGCGGCGCTGCTGCCGGTGATGGCCTCGGTCTACGGGGCCCCCCGGGCGGCCGTCTGGCTCCAGCGCTGGCGGATCTTTTTTATGGCCTGCGCCGAGCTGTGGGGGTATCACGGGGGCCGGCAATGGATCGTTTCGCACTACCGCCTGCGGCCCCATGGGCCGCGCTAAAACGTCGGGCGGCGGATATGGCCGGTGTGAAAGGTGAAGGCGCCGGTCCGGCGGTCCTCGAAATAGCGTTTCAAGGTTTCGCCGATCACCTGGAAGGCCAGTTCGTCCCAGGGAATCCGGTCTTCGGCAAAAAGCCGCACATCCAGGCTTTCCTTGCCGGCCGCAAATTTACAGCCGGTCAGCGGGGCCCTGAAAAAAAGATACATCTGGTTGACGAAGGTCAGGTCGTAGAGGGCGTAGGGCACGACCGCGACGGACCGCGCGCAGGCCTCTTCGTAGAGTTCCCGTTTGGCCCCCTCCGAAACCCGCTCGCCGTTTTCGAGATACCCGGCGGGGAGCGTCCACTTGCCGTAGCGTGGTTCGATGGCTCGGCGGCAGAGCAGTATCCGATTTCCCCACTCGGGGATGCAGCCGACGACCATCTTGGGGTTCTCGTAGTGAATCGTCCCGCAGGACGCGCAAAAGTGGCGCGGGCGGTCGTCACCCGGCGGGATAGCCGTGGTGATCTTGGCGCCGCACTGGGAGCAGTAGTTCATTTGAATTCCGTTTCACCTGATTTGCGGGGGAGAAGCGCCCGTGGTCGTCGATGCCGCCGGCACCCGCCTTCGGTCAGGCTGGTTCGGCCAGCGGGGGGGGCCGCTTCAGCTTCAGGCCCCGCGCTTGCGGCGCTCGCTGACGGTTTCGCCGCCGATCCCCCAGCTGTCGGTGGCGACCTCCTCGATCACCACCACGGTGGTCTGGGGGTTTTTACCGAGCACCTCCTGCAGCAGGCGCGTGGCGCCGGCAATCAGCTGCGCTTTTTTCTCGGGGGTGACGCCTTCGTTGGTAATCTTGATGTTGACAAACGGCATGTCGTTTCCTTTTGGGGTTGGGGGCTTCGAGCCTCTGGGCGGGTTGGGCGGCCACCGGATCATGGGACAAAGCCGATGCCGAAGGCCCTTTCGGGGTTTTGGCCGTCAGGATTTGATCATGGTCAGCATCATCTTGAACTTCCTGACAGCCCGCAGGGCGTGCGGCTCGTGGGCCGGCATGACGATCATCTCGCCTTGGGACAGGCGGTGCGGGCGGCCGGCGATGATGATTTCGGCTTCACCGTCCAGCACCAGCACCATGGCGTCGAAGGGTGCCGTGTGTTCGCTCAGCCCCTGGCCCTGGTCGAAGGCAAACAGGGTGACCGTGCCGCTTTTCTTCTGGATCAGGGCTTTGCTGACCACCGACATGTCCTGATAGGCCACCATGTCCACCAGAGAACCGGGTTTTGTTTCAAGTTGCATGGGGATCTCCTTTCCGTGATACGCTGGCGTCGGGGAAGCGCGTCGCCGACCGCATTGGCCCCTGCGGGGCCAGGCTATTCCGGTTTTTTCTGCAGCAGTTCCGCCAGGGCCGCAAAGGGGGAGTGGGTCAGGGCCTCCGGGTCCTCCTCCGGGCCGGTGTCGCTGGCGCCTTCCACATGGTCGATGTAGCGGCTGTGTTCGTTGTCATGGCAGTAGAGGCACAGGTTCTCCCAGTTGCTGCCGTCCGGCGGGTTGTTGTCGTGGTTGTGGTCCTTGTGGTGGACGGTCAGCATGCGCAGATTCTTCCCGGAAAACTCGCGTCCGCAACGGGCGCAGATCCAGGGGTGGATGCGCAGGGATTGCTCCCGGTAGCCTTTCAGACGCGCCTCCCGCGCCTTGCGGGCCTCGGCCACCACGCGCTGCATGCCGGCCTGAGGTTCCGCTGCTTTGGAGTTCTTGGCAGCCATGTTGTTTCCTTTAACCTCTCGGTGGTTGTTGGGGGTGCACGAGGCCCGGATGCCGCTGCGGCACCCCCCCGGGGCTTACGGCAGTAGCAGCGTTTTGACTCCCAGGGCCGCCCCCAGCCAGCAGCCGGAGATCACCACCGCGATGCGCGCGGTATAGGCCCAGCGAGGCGGTAGCCATTTGTGCTGCAGCACCAAGCCGACGGAAATGACGTGCAGCGGCACCCCCAGGCTGAGGCCCAGGGCAAAGGCCTGCGGCAGCCAGCCCTGGCTCTGGGGACCAGCCAGGACTCGGCCCACCAGCGCGCCGCTGGCCGCATGGCACATGACTTTGGCGAGCAGTAAAACGCCCGTTAGAATGACCATGTTGGCCACGACTCTGAAGATCTTTCCGAGCATATTGTTGAATTTCCGGAACACCGCGGTTGATTTGGGCTTGCGTCCCCTTCATACTCTTTACCGACGGAATTTTCAACGGGCCCCTTGGGGCTGGTGCCGCCCGCGGGCGGATGCGATTTGGGGTTGATTTTCGTTTCCCGATTGCATATTCTGCGTGCCTAAAGCTGCGGCAGGGGCACCATCCCGGACGCCCTCGGGCGGATCATTGAAGGTTTTTTTACCTGCGAATTCAAAGAAAACGGTGCCGGATGCGCGGCGAAAGTCGGTTGAACAAACACCAAGAAAATTTTTCAAACTGGGCCAGTTGGCCAGAAAACCCCACCCGTAACGGGCGGGGTTTTTTTTGTGCCGGGCTCGGGTTTGGTTTCACCCTAACCCAAAACAACCCAAAAGGAGGATCGCATGAAAAAATGGTGTCTGCTGCTGTTGAGTGTTGTGCTGTCGTTGGCGCTGATCGGGGCCCCTGTCGGCGCGCAGGAGGTTATTCCGATCGGGGTCTACCTGCCGCTGACCGGTCAGAACGCCTTCGGCGGGCAGCTGGAACTGGACGGCATCAAGTTGGCCCACGCGGAAATGCCCGAAGTGCTGGGGAAAAAAGTGGAGCTCTTCGTGGTGGACAACAAATCCGACAAGGTGGAAGCCTCCAACGCCGTCAAACGGCTGATTGAAAAGGAAAAGGTCGTGGCCGTGTTGGGCACCTACGGGTCTTCGCTGGCCATGGCCGGCGGCGAGGTGGCCGAGCTGGCCGGGGTTCCCATGGTGGGCACCTCGTGCACCAACCCGCTGGTGACCCAGGGCAAAAAGTATGTTTTTCGGGTCTGTTTTATCGACCCCCTGCAGGGTGCTGGCGCCGCCACCTATGCCTTTCAGACCCTGGGCAAACGCCGCGCCGCGCTCTTGATCGACGTGGCCAGTGATTACGCCGTCGGGCTTGCCGGCTTTTTCGAGCGCTCCTTTGTGAAGCTGGGCGGTGAGATCGCCGCCAAACTGAAATACAACTCCGGCGACCAGGATTTCACGGCCCAGTTGACCGAAATGATCAGCAAGCAGCCGGACATCCTGTTTATCCCCGCGTACTTCTCCGAAGGCGCGATCATCATGAAGCAGGCCCAGGAGCTGGGCGCTGAGTTTCAGATCATGGGCGGCGATGCCATGGATCACCCCGACATTGTCAAGATCGGCGGAGATGCCGTCGAGGGCTTCATTCACACCACCTTCCCCTACGACCCCTCCATGCAGGACATGAGTCCGGTGGCCCAGAAATTCACCGAAAACTGGCGTAAGGCGCATCCCGATGCCGATCCCAACGTCAACGCGGCCTTAGGCTACGACACCTACGCGATGGTCCTGGACGCCATCAAACGGGCCGGCTCCGCCGACCCTCAGGCCATCACCCAGGCGCTGGCGGAGACCAAGGGCTTTGAAGGGGTTACCGGCAGCACCACAATCAACGCCACCCACGACGCCGAAAAACCGGTCGGCATCGTCATGATCAAGGACGGCAAAAAACAGTACATCGACACCATCGAGCCGCAGCTCTAATCCGGACGTGGATTGAAATCAGCGACACGCGACGGGGAGGCTTGGCAAGCCTCCTCGTCATCTGCTTTCGCAGGCGGCGGATATCTACCGGGGTTTCAGGCGTCCGCCAAAAAGAGTGAAGCGTTATGACCTCTTCAATGTTCATTCAGCATTTCCTGAATGCCCTGACCCTGGGCAGCCTGTATGCGCTCATCGCCATCGGCTACACCATGGTCTACGGGATTTTGCGGCTGATCAACTTCGCCCACGGTGAAATTTTCATGCTGGGGGCCTATTTTGTCTTCTGGGGGGTCGTCCTGCTGCACCTGCCGTGGGCGGTAGCGGTCCTCGGTGCCATCCTGATCACCGCCTTCACCGGTGTGCTGGTGGACCGGGTGGCCTATCGCCCCCTGCGGGAAGCGCCCCGGATTTCGGCCCTGATCAGTTCCATCGGCGTTTCGTTCTTCCTGCAGAATCTGGCGGTTGTCGTTTTTTCCGCCATTCCGCGTCAGGTCCACCGGCCCGAGTGGCTGGCCAAGGTCATGATCGTCGGCTCGGTGCGCGTTCTCCCGCTGACCCTGTTTGTGCCGGTCCTCTCCCTGGGTCTGATGCTGGGGTTGATTTACATCGTTTACAAGACCAAACCCGGCTTGGGGATGCGCGCCATTGCCAAGGATATCGAGACCAGCCGCCTGATGGGGGTCCCGGTCAATCGCATCATTTCGCTGACCTTCGGCCTGGGGTCGGCGCTGGCGGCGGCCTCCGGCATCATGTGGGCCCTGCGCTACCCGCAGCTGCAACCCATCATGGGGGTCATTCCCGGCTTCAAGGCCTTTATCGCCGCGGTTCTGGGGGGCATCGGCTCCATCGGCGGGGCGGTGGTCGGCGGCGTTCTGCTGGGGTTCGCGGAAATCATGCTGGTGGCGTTCATGCCCGAGTTGGCGGGCTTCCGTGATGCCTTTGCCTTCATTTTGCTGATCCTGGTGCTGCTCTTCAGGCCCACCGGCCTGTTTGGCGAAAAGCTGGAGGACAAGGTTTAATGAACAAAACCAGCGCCACCCTGCTGAACCTGGCGGCCGTGGGCTGCCTGGCGGTCTTTCTCTGGGGCGCCGGGCGCTTTCTGGACGGATACAAGATTCAGATCATCAACCTGATCGCCGTGAACATCATTCTCGCCTTGAGCCTCAACCTGATCTACGGCTTTACGGGGCTGTTTTCCCTGGGGCATGCGGGCTTCATGGCCGTCGGGGCCTATGTTTGCGCCATGCTGGTGCTCTCCCCCGTTCAAAAAGAGATGCTGTTTATCCTGGAGCCGCCGATCTGGCCGTTTTCAGTGGCCCAGGCCCCGTTTTTTGTGGCTGTGCTGCTGGGCGGGCTGGTGGCGGCGGCCTTCGGCGTCCTGATCGGTTTTCCGGTCCTGCGCCTGGGGGGCGACTATCTGGGGATCGCGACCCTGGGCTTTGCCGAGATCATCCGGGTGCTGGCCAACAACCTGCCGCGGGTGACCAATGGCGCCTTGGGTCTCAAGGGGATTCCGGCCTACGCCAACCTCTGGTGGAACTACGCCTGGTGCCTGCTGACGCTTTACTGCATCGTGAAGCTGGTGCGCAGCAATTTCGGCAATGCCCTGATGGCCATCCGCGACGATGAGGTGGCGGCCAAGTCGATGGGGATCAACGTTTTCAAATACAAGATGATCTCCTTCACCCTCGGCGCCTTTTTTGCCGGCATCGGGGGCGCGCTCCTGGGCAACCTGCTGACCACCATCGACCCCAAGATGTTTCTCTTCATCCTGACCTTCAACGTCCTGATGATCGTGGTCACCGGGGGGCTGGGATCCCTGACCGGCAGCGTCCTGGCGGGCATCGTCATCACGGTGCTCCTGGAATGGCTGCGCTTCGTCGAAAACCCCATCAGCTTCGGTGGTTTGGAGATCCCCGGCATCCCGGGGATGCGCATGGTGGTCTTCTCCCTGGTGCTGCTGCTGATCATCCTTTTTCGCCGGGAGGGCATCATGGGCATGCGCGAATTCTCCTGGAAAGGGTTTTTCGGCTTTTTCGGCAGAAGGGGGCGCGCCCGATGAAAAACGAGGTCATTCTGCAGACCCGTGATCTGACCATGCGCTTCGGGGGTCTGACCGCAGTCAAAGACTTCAACATCGCGGTACCGCGGGGCGGCATGGTGGGTCTGATCGGGCCCAACGGCGCCGGCAAGACCACCTGTTTCAACATGATCACGGGGTTTTACAGCCCCTCCGGGGGTGCGGTGATCTTTGGGGGCCGGGACATCACCGGGGCTGCGCCCCATGAGGTGTGTAAGGCCGGGATCGCCCGCACCTTCCAGAATATCCGCCTGTTCGCCAACCAAACGGCCCTGCAGAACGTCATGATCGGCGCCCACCTGCGCCAGCAGACCACCTGGTGGCACGTGCTGCTGAGCTTGCCCGGCTGTTTGCGGGAGGAAAAGGCGCTGCGCGAAAAGGCGCGGCACCTGCTGGAGATCGTCGGGCTGGCCGACCACGGCCACGAAAAAGCCACCAGCCTGCCGTATGGAGCCCAGCGGCGCCTTGAGATCGCGCGCGCCCTGGCCACCGATCCGGCGTTTCTGCTGCTCGATGAGCCCGCCGCCGGCATGAACCCCCAGGAGACCGAGCACCTGATGGCGTTTATCCGCAGCATCCGGGAGCAGTTCAATCTGACGATCCTGCTGATCGAGCATGACATGAAGGTCGTCATGGGCATCTGCGAACAGATCTGGGTGCTGGATTACGGTGAGACCATCGCCGTCGGCAGCCCGGACGAGATCCGCGCGGATGCCGGCGTCATCGAAGCCTACCTGGGCAAGGAGTCCGTCGCCAATGCTTAGCCTGGAGAACCTGCAGGTCTATTACGGGGCGATTCACGCCATCAAGGGTATCTCGATCCGCATCCCGAGGGGCAAGGTGGTGACCCTGATCGGCGCCAACGGCGCCGGCAAGAGCACTGTCCTGCGCGCCATTTCCGGCCTGACCAAGCCCAGGAGCGGCCGGATCCTCTACAATCAGGCCGAGATCACCGGCTGGGCGCCGGAAAACGTGGTTCGTCAGGGCATCGCGCTCGCCCCGGAAGGGCGCCGGATTCTGCCGCACCTGAGCGTTTTCGAAAACCTCCAACTGGGGGCTTACAGCCGCAGCGACAAGGCCGGCATCGCCGAGGACATCGACAAGGTCTACGGCCTTTTCCCGCGCCTCCAGGAGCGCTCCCAGCAGAAGGGCGGAACCCTTTCGGGCGGCGAGCAGCAGATGCTGGCCGTGGCGCGGGCCCTGATGAGCCGGCCGCAGGTGCTGATGCTGGACGAGCCCTCGCTGGGGCTGGCGCCCAAACTGGTGGCGGAAGTCTTCGAGATCATCCGGGCCATCAATGCCCAGGGCTGCACCGTGCTGCTGGTCGAGCAAAACGCCTTTACCGCGCTGCGCATTGCCGACTATGCCTACGTGCTGGAGGTGGGCACCATCGTGCTGGAGGGGGAGGGGGAGACGCTGATTCACGACGCGCGTGTGCGGGCGGCCTACCTGGGGGGCTGAGACCTCCCTCCGGCCGGCGGCCCCGCGGACCAGTTGGGGGTGAAACATGGGGCGCGCACCGCCTGGTCAAAAGATCCGGTGGACCAACACCCCCAAACGGGAGAGGCACAACGGCGCCACCGTGATCCCGAGGCCCGGCCCGGGAAGTGCTCGGGCATGCCCCTGGGGGCCGAAATTGACATCCTCGGAAACGAGATCTTCCGCGAGGAGCCTTCGGGAAAAGGACCCCTCGAGATATAGGCGATCGGGACGCAGGGCGGCGAGGTGACGGCCCGCGGCGGCCAGTATGCCCGTTTCTCCCACGTGGCTTCCGATCTGGCATGCGATCCCGTTCTGGGATGCGATGTCCCAGATCGCGAGGCTCTTCAGGAACCCGCCGCACTTGGAAAGCCTGACATTGAAGCCGCGGCAGGCGCTCGCGGCCACAATCCGCTCGGCATCCGCCATGCTGCAGAGGGATTCATCCGCGATCACGCGAATACCCCCCCTGTCCGAGACCTGTTTCATCCCCTCGAGGTCTCCTTTGGGGACCGGCTGTTCGATGGCACTGACCATCAAACCGCGGGAGCGACCGATAAACTCCAGGGCCTCATCCGGGGTGTAGCCGCCGTTTGCGTCGACCCGGATATCGACCGCCTCGCCGAGCCGCGCGCGTGCCCGGCGGATACGTTCCAGGTCCCTTTCGACCCCCGCTCCCACCTTGATCTTCACAAAGCCCATGCGGTTTTCGGCTGTGAGATCCAGGAAGCGGTCGAATAGATCGTCCCCAAGGAGGGGCAGGACCGCCGAATAGGTGAAGGCTTCGGCAGCGCCTTCCTTGAAGATCCCGGAGACGGGAAGGCCGATCTGGCGGCCCCACAGGTCGAGGCACGCGATTTCGATGGCGCACAGCGCAGACGGAAAGAGACGGGCGGCCTGGGTTTCACCCAGCTCTCGGAGGAGTTCCAAGAGCCCGCCCACCGAATCCACGGCCCTGCCGACGACGAGATGCCCCAGGTCCCGGGCGGTATCGAGACAGTCCTCGAGGGTCTCACCGGTGACATACTGCCGCGGGGTCCCCTCCCCGTAGCCACAGGCGCCGTCTTCGCCCCTGGCGATGACAACAATCCCCTCGGCCTGTTTGCGTTCGGCAAGGCTATGAGAAACTGGGAGCCGGAACGGGATGGCCAATCGGTACAGACACACTTCCGCGATTCTCACCAATATTCCTCCATTCGATGTGCGGCGCCAAGTCCTCCACTGCATCCTTCCACTGGTACCACTGCTCCGGATGGTGAAGGATGTACCCCTCGAGGGTTTGCCAGGCACTCCTGCCGACCCGGATCTTTTCCTCGCCGTCCGCGATGGGTTCGATACACAGGGTGAATCCGTTCTCATCCCGCCGCATAAGACCCATGATAACAGGGACGGCGGCCCGACGATAGAAAAAATCGAGGGTCTTGTCCAGGGGCACCGAATGGCCGAAAACGCTCACGGATTCACTGCTGTCAGGACGCCACGCGCCGAACTCGTCGCACTCGGTCACGAGGATTCTGCCTTGTTTGATGGCCTTGAGGGCTCGAAAGGCCACATTGGGCTCGTTCGCGTCGATGACCATGATATCCTGCTCCTCCGCCTTTTCGGCAAGCGCTGTCTTTAGCCTTGAGGTCTTGAACCGGCAGATCATGGCGATTTTGTACCCATTCATGGCAAGGGCCAGGGGAAGATACTCAACGGCCCCGAAGTGGCCCGTAACCAGGATTCCGCCCTTTCCCGAGAGGGCGATCTGCTCAAGATGGGTGGCGTTTTGGATCTTCAGTCGCCTTGCAAGAAAACCCTTTGTCCAGGAGAGGGGCTTGTGGGCCAGCACAAGCTTTTCCAGGTAATGCTCGAAGACCCCGCACGCGGCCTTCAGATGCAACCAGTAGAGAAAAGGACCCCAAAGCCTGTCTCCAAAGACATGCGAAATACCGACGGCTATATTTTTTCTTTCCTTTTGACGAAAAGAAAAAAAGCAGATACCGATAAAGTAGAGATACGCCCGAAGAAAACTGATTGCCATTATTCGTGTGAGCATGACATTAAACCAGAGTTGAAAAAACTGGCTGAGCCCCATCGATGTCTTAAAAATTTTTTTAAACATGTGCCCGTTCTCCTCAGGTTTCTTTAACAAAAAATTTTCCGCTATCCCTGTATCCTCCGTTGGGCTATAATTGTTTATCGTAATTATTATCTATTTTATTAAATTCTTGTGTCAAGTGCATATTCATGCAAAATTGTCACCAGCATAATCCCGTTTTGGACTTTTTAGAGGTTCATTCATCATGTCCGACACACAAAAAGAGACGCCCTCCCATCCTGCCGATGAGCGTCACAACAGTTGCATCAACTCTCTTGCGGTCATCGAATACTTGGAAAAGGAGCAGCCGGGCGCGATCAACAATCTTCTGAAGGGCTTCGACACTGAACTCCACGGTGTCAAAGACCCCAAGGCCTTTTTGTCGGATCCAAACAACTGGATCTCTGCACCGCTGCTTGGGGTGCTTTACGCGCGGGTCAAAAAAATTCTCGAGGACGAGGATGCGCCTCGAAAGATCGGGTTTCATTCCGTCACGGGAAAACGCTTTGGCTACATCCAGAGAATCCTGCTTGCCGCTCTCGGGGGGCCGGTGAGGGCTCTTCGGCATATCCAGCGCGTAAACGACCATTTCAACCGCACCAAGCGCGTCGAATGCTTGGAAACAGGGGGCACTACGGCCACGATCCGTCTTCACTGGAATCCCGACATCCCCCTCACCGAAGACTTTTGCCGCTATAACAAGGGTATTTATGAGGCGGTCCCCGTGATCTGGAACCTTCCTCCGGCACGCTTGGTCGAGACCGAATGCTTCTTTCATGGCGGGCGATACTGCGAGTACAAATTGAGCTGGAGCAGGGGCAGCCTCTCCAGATTCTTCTATCGCCTTTTTGCCCCTTGGAAGATCGCCCGGGCCAGCATCGAGGAACTGGAACAGGACAAAGAGATCATCCGCAAGAAATACGAGGAGGTCAATGCCCTAAACGCCACCCTCAAGACCAAGGTTTCCCAGCTCGAAGGCCTTCACGAAACGAGCAAGGCGCTGCTCTCCACCCTGGATCTAAACACGCTCATCGAGATCGTACTCAAACGTCTCATCTCGGTTGCACATTTGGACAGGGCGGGGGTCTTTCTGCTGGACGAATCCCTCTCGAACCTCACCCTCGTCAACGCGGTGGGGGTCGAGCAGGATGTCATCGACCGCCTCAAGGGGTATACAGTCTCCATGGGGAAGGAACGCAACATCATCGCCAGATCCGCCCGGGAAAAACGTCCGTTTTTCGTCGCGGACGAGACCATTGCTTCCCTGAACCCCGACAACCCCCTCCTCAAAGTCTTCAAGCCCGCTTCCTTCATTCTCGTCCCGCTCCTTGCCCGCGGAGAGACCATGGGGCTTCTCGTCGGGGACAGCACGAACACTAAGGGATCCTCGGAAATAGACCGGAATTTTATCGCGAGCTTCGCCAACCAGATCGCCATGGCATTGGAAAACGCCTCCCTCTACCAAAAACTGCGCGAGTCGGAACGGATGTATCGGGAGATTGTTGAAAATTCCCAGGAGGGGATCTGGGTCGTGGACGAGTCCGGAGGCATTCGCTTTGCCAACCGGTCTCTCGTCCACCAGATCGGGCACGAGGACCTCATCGGAATGAACGTCTACGATCTTGTCGCGGAAGAGGGCAAAAAGGGATTCCTCAATCTCATGCGGGAAAACCTGAACGGAAAATCCGCTCGCGGTGAGATTTCCTTTCAACGGCAGGAGGGCGGCATCTTGCCGGCCCTTGCCAGCTCGGTCCCGCTATTCTCCGAGACGGGGTACCGGGGCAGTCTGGTCATGGTGACCGATCTCACCGATCGGAAACGCATGGAAACCCGGCTCCTTCAATCCCAGAAGCTCGAGGCGGTGGGCACCATGGCCGGGGGTATCGCACACGACTTCAACAATCTGCTTACCGGCATTCTCGGATATGCCCAACTCATCAAAGGCGAGCTCGAAGACGGTTCGGCTCCCATGCGCTACGCCGACTTCATAGAAAAGTCGGGCCTGCGCGCAGCGGAACTCATCCGTCAGCTGCTTGCCTTCAGCCGGGGCACGAAACCCGAAGACGCGGGCCCCGTGAACCTAAACGTCCTCATCACCGAGACCGTCGCTCTCATTCAACGGTCCCTCCCCGAAAAGATCACAACGAAGCTCATTTTCGATGACAAGCTTGCCGACATCCACGCAAACGCAACCCAGATTCAGCAGGCCATCCTGAACCTGATATTCAACGCCCGGGATGCCATGCCCGACGGTGGCGCAATCACGATCACCACCCGCGAGGTTGCGCCGCGGGAACTCCTCAAGCGTTCTCCGGCGCCCTTGACCGAGGCCCTGAGCTATGCCCGACTGAGCATAGCAGATGAGGGAAACGGCATTGCGCCCGAGCTCATCGACAGGATCTTCGACCCCTTTTTCACCACCAAGGATACCGGCAAGGGAACGGGGCTCGGGCTTGCCATGGTCTACGGGATCGTCCGCAACCTCGGCGGCCACATCCTCGTCGAAAGCTCCCTCGCAAAGGGCTCAACCTTTGACATCTTTCTTCCCATCGGGGAAACGCAGGAGAAGCCTGTCGACGAATCCCCCGCTGGCGAAGCCCCCCGGGGCGACGAGGGAATCCTCGTCGTGGACGACGAGGAACTGGTGCGCGATCTTGCCGCGGCGATCCTCTCTTCACGCGGATACCAGGTATTCACAGCCAGGGACGGCCTCGATGCCGTTCACACCTTTACCGCCATCGGCCCCTCGGTGTTAGACCTCGTCATCATGGACATCGTGATGCCGCGTCTCGACGGGATAGAGGCATACAAGCGGATCCGCACCGTCGAGCCCCGGCAGAAAATCCTGTTCTCCAGTGGATACACCTCCCATTCCAAATCTGTTGCGGAGCTCAAGGAAAAGGGGTTTCCGTTCATTGGAAAACCCTACAAGGGTGAAACCCTCCTCAAGAAAGTCAGGGAGGCGATCGACTCGCCAGCATGTGTCGGTGGGTGATCGGCCGCATGAAAAAGCCCGTTCGTTCTGACGAGTCTCGTGGGGGGGGCGGCGTTGGGGCGTTTCCGAGATTTTTTAAACCAGGGGATTTTGAAGCGGCGCTGATCGACCAACCCTACCTTTTGGTCAGCTTCGCTTAGGGGGCGCAAGCGGGAACCGGGAGCCTGTTGGTGAGCCGGTGGCGGGGGGCGCAAGGGGATGCCGGGGGTTTCGGATGCGGCCGAAGCCGGCTTCAGCGGATGCGCCCGATCACCCGTATCGCATCGTCCTCCGGGTAAACCAGCACGATTTCACCCGATTGCGGGAAAACGCCGGTAAGGGCGGTGATGTTGACCTGGTGGGTAACGAGCACCAGGGATTTGCCGCCGGCGCGCTCGCGGATCAGGCGCCGCAGGGCGGCCGTCTGGTCGGCCTCCTGGCTGGGGTCCCGGAAAAAGGAGTTCAGGGCCGAAAGCGGGGTGACCGCCCCCAGATCCAGCAGCCGGGCCGTCTCCAGGCAGCGGCACCAGAGGCTGGAGAAGACAAGCACATCCGCGGCGCCGTGTTCCCGGAAACGCTCGCCCAGGGCGCGGGCCTGCTCGCGGCCGGCCGGGGAGAGGGTGCGCTGGGTGGCGCAGTCCTCGATCCGGAAGCCCGCCGGATCGCCTGTGCCGGGGGCCAGCGCATGGCGCATCAGGGCGACATGGCCGCCCCTTGCAAGGGCCGCCCAGAGCGTCGTCTCGGAATCGCTCTGCGCGGCGGCCGGAAATACCGGGAGCAGCGCTAAAAGCGCACTGGCGATCACGCTGGTAGCGCCTTTCAGGGTCGAAGTGAAGTGCTTTGGCGGGTGATCCATTGATTTTCTCCAGGGGTGGGTGACGGCCAGCGGGCCACTCAATCCGGCCGCAGGCGGGTGCCCGCCGTGGCCCTTACGGCGGCTTCGATCGCGTCGATGGCGGCGATGACGGCCCACTTGCCGGTGTGGCGCACAAAGGTGACGGCCGCATCGATCTTGGGCTGCATCGCGCCCTCGGAAAAATGGCCGGCCTCCCGGTAGGCCAGGGCCTCCGTGACCGTCAGGGTTTTCAGGCGGCGCTGGTCGCGGCGGCCGAAGTTGAGATAGACCCCCGGCACGTCGGTGGCGATGACAAACCGGTCCACGCCGATTTCCATGGCCAGCCGGGCGCTGGCGAGATCCTTGTCGATGACCGCATCCACCCCGGCAAAGGAGCGGCCCTCGCGGATGACGGGGATCCCGCCGCCGCCGCAGCAGATCACGATGAAATCCATCTGGATCAGTTTCCGGATTTCACGCTTCTCGATGATCGTTAGCGGCCGTGGTGAGGCCACGGCCCGCCGCCAGCCCTTGGGGGTCTGCATGCAGGGGTAAGGCAGACCGGCCACCTTTTCGGGCGCCAGAACCGGCCCGATGGGCTTGCGGGGGGCGGCGAAGGCGGGGTCGCTGCGGTCCACCACGACATAGGTGATCAAGGTCACGATGGGTCGGAAACCCGCCCCTAAAGCCATCAGCTCCTCGTCCAGGCGCGATTCGATCATGTAGCCGATCTGCCCCTCGGTCTGAGCCACCAGGATTTCCAGCGGCAGCTTGGGGACCGCGTCGCAGCACTCCTGCTGCAGGAGCAGGTTGCCTACCTGGGGACCGTTGCCGTGGGTGATGATGACCTTGAAGTCCCGCGACAGCCGGGCGATCTGGCCGAGCGGCACCTTCAGGTTCTCAAACTGTTCCCGGATGGTGCCGGCCTGGCCCTTGCGGATCAGGGCGTTGCCGCCGAGTGCCACCAGCAGGGTCGGTTTGTCGGTGGGGGTCTCGATCACGCCAGCGTCATGCCTTCAAACGTTTTTGGAGCGCATCCCGCAATGTAGCCGTATCGTGGTCTTGGTATCCGTAGCGGATGTGGACCACGGGTTTTTCGATCCTCATCAGGCGGGTCAGGTCGATGGGGGTGGCCGAAACCACCAGGTCGCAGGGGGTCCTGTTGATGGTTTCCGCCAGGTCCTGCACCTGGCCCGCGCCGTACCCCATGGCCGGCAGCAGCGCCCCGATGTGGGGATAGGTTCGGAAGGTCTGCTGCAGGCTTCCCACCAGGTAGGGACGGGGGTCGACCAGGGCGGCGGCGCCGAAGCGCCGGGCGGCAATCACCCCGGCGCCAAAAGGCATGTCGCCGTGGGTCACGGTCGGGCCGTCCTCGACCACCAGGACCGTGCGGCCGCCGATGCGCTCGGGGGCATCGACGTGCAGCGCCGAATCGGCCAGGACGATGTCGGCGGCCGGGTTGTGGGCGGCGATGGTGCGGCGGACCGCTTCGACCGCAGCCGGATCCGCACTGTCCACCTTGTTGATGACGGCGATATCGGCCATCAGCATGTTGGTCTCGCCGGGGTGGTAGGCGGTCTCGTGGCCCGCGCGGTGGGGGTCGAAAACCACGATGGCGACGTCCGGGGCGTAGAAGGGGGTGTCGTTGTTGCCGCCGTCCCAGATGACCACATCGGCCTCCTGTTCAGCCTGCCGCAGGATCTTCTCATAGTCAACCCCGGCGTAAATCACCGCCCCCATGGCCACCACCGGTTCGAACTCCTCGCGCTCCTCGATGGTGCACTCATAGGCGTCGAGGTCCGCATACGAGGAGAAGCGCTGAACCACCTGGCGCGTGAGGTCGCCGTAGGGCATGGGGTGGCGGACCAGCACGGCCCGCTTGCCCATCTGCTGGAGAATCCGGAGCACCTCGCGGCTGGTCTGGGATTTTCCGCAGCCGGTGCGCACGGCGCAGACCGAAACCACCGGTTTGACCGATGTGAGCATCGTGTAGGAGGCCGCGAGGATGATGAAGTCCGCACCGTGGGCGGTCACGATCGCGGCCTTGTGCATGACCTCGGTGTGGGGCACGTCGCTGTAGGAAAACGCCACCAGGTCGATCCGCTGGTCTTGGATCAACTCGGCCAGGCGGTGGTCGGAGTGGATCGGGATGCCTTTCGGATAAAGCTGCCCCGCCAGTTGCGCCGGGTAGCGGCGGCCGTCGATGTTCGGAATCTGGGTGGCCGTGAAACAGACGACCCGGTAGCGCGGGTTGTCCCGAAAATAGACGTTGAAGTTGTGGAAATCGCGCCCGGCGGCGCCCATGATGATCACCTGCTCCTGCATGTGTCGGTCCTTTTCGCGGGGTGTTGACGACAACGGGCGCATGTCGGCACCTGGCCCGTCCTCGGGGTCAGCCGCTGACGACCGCATTGATGCGCTCCAGGGCCCAGTTGACCACATCCCGGGTGATCACCAGCGGCGGGGCAAAGCGCAGGATGTGGTTGTGGGTCTCCTTGCAGAGCAGCCCCGCGGTCTGCAGCCGTTCGCTGAACTGACGGGCGCCGCCGGCTTCGGGGTGAAACTCTATGCCGATCATGAGCCCCCGGCCGCGGATCTCCTTGATCTTGTCGCTCCGAATCTGCCGCAGGCAGTCCAGGAAATACGCCCCCATCCGGTCGGCGTTTTCGATCATGCCCTCCTCCACCAGGACCCGCATGGCCGCGCGGGCAACGGCGCAGGCCAGGGGGTTGCCGCCGAACGTGCTGCCGTGCTCACCGGGCTGGAGCACGCCCATGACCTCGGAGTTGGAAAGCACCGCCGATATCGGGTAGAAGCCGCCGGAAAGCGCCTTGCCGATGAGGGTCAGGTCCGCCTCGATGCCGTCATGCGCCTCGGCTAAGAGTTTGCCGGTGCGTCCCAAACCGGTTTGGATCTCGTCCAGGATCAGGACGACGTTGTGCTCCTGGCAGATGGCCTTGGCTTTCCTGAGATAGCCCGCCGGCGGGATGATGACCCCGGCCTCCCCCTGGATCGGCTCCACCAAAAACCCCACGGTGTTGGGGGTGATGGCCGCCGCCAGCGCCTCGGCATCGCCGAAGGGGATGATCTTGAAGCCGGGCGTAAAGGGGCCGAAACCCCGGCGTGAGCCCGGGTCGGTGCTGAACCCCACGATGGTGATGGTGCGGCCATGGAAATTGTTCTCGCAGACGATGATCTCGGCCCGGTCCTCGGGCACCCCTTTTTCCATGTAGCCCCACTTGCGCACCGTCTTGATGACCGTTTCGACCGCCTCGGCCCCGCTGTTCATCGGCAGCACCTTGTGGGAGTTGGTCAGCTCGCACAGCTCGCGGTAAAACGGGCCGAGCTGGTCGTTGCGGAAGGCCCGCGAGGTGAGCGTCAGTTTGCGGGCCTGATCGATCATGGCCGCCATGATGCGCGGGTGGCAGTGCCCCTGGTTAACCGCCGAGTAGGCCGAAAGGCAGTCGAGGTACTTGTTGCCGTCCACATCCCAGACCCACACGCCCTGCCCGCGGCACAGGACCACGTCGAGGGGCTTGTAGTTGTGGGCGCCGTAGGTTTGCTCCAGTTGAATGTAGTCTTGCTGTTCCATCTGTGATTCCTCTCGGTGCGGCTGCCGCTGAGCAGCGGGGCGTTCGTGAACGGAATTCCGCAAAAAGTCCAAACGAGACTTGCGGCCTCCGCAACCGGATCCCCGTGTAAAATGAAAGCGCCGCGCGGCGCTGGAGGAAAAGTCGTTGCGGGCGTGCCGGGTTTTGCGCCGCCGGCGTCTACGCAACCCCCAGTTCGGCCTTCAGCCAGGCCTTGACCTCGCCTTCGGGTGCGTAGATCCCTTTGAGCTCGCACACCGGTTTTTCAAAGCGCTCGGGCAGTTCGAACTTGGCCAGTTCGACGGCCTCGTCCGAATTGCGCCTGATCAAATAGATGCAGTAAGGTCGGGACCAGCAGTTGACCACGAAATAAACGGTGAAATCATCCTTGGAGCGGATCACGTACCCGTCGCCCCGAGCCCAGTTGTTACCCCATTCGAGGTAAAGCCGCACGGCCTCCTCGGGGGTCATGTCCCAATTGATGGCATCGATCAGACCCCGCTCCTGTTTGAGTTCCTCTAAAGTCAGCATTTGCGTCGCTCCCTGTAGTTTGCACTGGCTTTTGTTCAGAATCCTTCCTATGATACCTTGCCATGAACCTCAGCGGCCCGTAAACCGGCGCTTAAATGAATTAAACCTTATACACGAAACCGCGAATGTCCAGCCGGCGGAGCGCCCAGGGCGGCGCCGGTGCGGCCATCGGGGGGGCCAAATCCGAGCTTGACTTTTTAATCTCCTGACCTCATTTTGGGTGTGGCTCTTGAGCCATTCATGGACATCCGAAATGACTGGCAAGCAGCCAAAATAGTTTTCCAACACCCCAACCGCGAGGAGTCGACGATGAGTGAAGCCCCCCAGAAAAAAATTGTCAAACAGGTTTGTAAATGTGAAAAATGCGGTAACGAGGCCGAAATGGTGGTGACCTGTTCACTGGAATCAGCCGATGCCCACACCGAAGACCAGCCGTCCGCTGCACCCGCCGGTGAGCCGCATGCCGCTGAGCACCACAAAGTCAAAGGCCATGGGGTTTGCAGCCACTGCGGCAACGAGGCCGACATCTGGGTCGACATCTGAAACGGTCCGCCGCGGTCCCCTAAGGCTGCGCCCGGGCCGCGAATCGCAATCGAACCATACAATCGGAGAGGGTATCCCATGGAAGAATGTACCCCGACACTCAACACGGGGCTGCGCGGTGTGATCGTTGCCAGCACCAAGATCAGCCAGGTCGACGGCAAGGCCGGAAAGCTCATCTACCGGGGGTATCTGGCCAAGGATCTGGCGGAAAAGGCCACCTTCGAAGAGGTGATATTCCTGCTGCTCAAAGAGCGTCTGCCCAATCGGGCGGAACTGGACGAAATTCGGTCTGAGCTGGGACGGGCGCGCCAGGTGGCGCCCGAGATCATCGCCGCGCTGCGAACGCAGCCCCGGGACGCGCGGCCGATGGACATTCTGCAGTCGATGGTGTCGCTCCTGGCCAGCTACGACCCGGATACCCACACCTACACGCGCGAGGCGTCCGTGGCGAGGGGTATCCGTCTGATCGCTCGGTTTCCCACCATCCTCTGCGCCTGGGCGCGGCTGCGGCAGCAGCTGGAACCACTGGCGCCCCTGCCGGAACTGGGTCACGCCGCCAATTTTCTCTACATGCTGACCGGCAGCCGTCCGGACGAGGACCTCACTCGTTTTTTCGATGCCTGCCTGGTGCTGCACGCCGAGCATTCGTTTAATGCCTCGACCTTCACCGCCCGCCAGGTGGCCTCCACTCAGGCTCACATGTACGCGGCGGTCTCAGCCGCCGTCGGATCGCTCTCCGGCGCCCTGCACGGGGGGGCCAACGAACGCGTGATGCAGATGCTGCTTGAAATCGGCACTGCGGACAAGGTTGAAGCCTATGTGGACCAGATGCTTGCCGAGGGGCGCCTCATATACGGGCTCGGCCATGCCGTCTACCAAGTGGACGACCCCCGGGCGCACATTCTGGCGCCCATGTCCCGCCAGATGGGCGAGCGCATCGGGGAGCCCCAATGGTACGAGATTTCTCGGCGCCTCGAAACGGCCGGCAAGGCCGCCTTTAAAAAGCGCAAGGGGATTGATATCTTTGTCAATGTTGATTTCTACAGCGCCTCTCTGTACTATGCAATGGGAATTCCCATCGACTATTTTACCCCAGTCTTCGCGCTGTCACGGGTGGCCGGTTGGGTGGCGCATGTCTTGGAGGAGCAGTTCGCCGAGGCGGCCCCCAAACCCCAGCTATACCGCCCCGCCGCCCGGTATGTCGGTGAATACTGCGGGCCCGATGAGTGCACCCTGGACGCCCTGGACAGACGATGACGATTCCGGCAGGCGGCGGGCCGGTCCCCGGGGCCGGCCGTCCCCGCCCGTGATGGACGATGCTGAAACCGATTCAATACCGTATGACGCGGCAGCGTCAAGTGATCCTGGAAGAGCTGCGGCAGATGAACACCCACCCGGGTGCCGACGAGATCCACGAGGTGGTCCGCCGTCGCCTGCCGCGCATCAGTCTGGGCACGGTTTACCGCAATCTCGATATTCTCTGCGAGCTGGGAGAAATCCAGAAGCTGGAGTTTGGCGGCACCCTCAAGCGCTTTGACGGCGACCCGGGCATGCATTATCATATCCGCTGTGTCTGCTGCGACCGGGTGGACAACGCCCTCATGCCCCCGGTGGAAAACATCGAAGCCAAGCTTTTTCCGGCAACGGACTACAAAATTATCGGGCATCGGCTGGAATTCATCGGCCTGTGTCCCGAGTGCGCCCGGCACACCATCTCGCCGGGCTTGAAAAGAATCAAGCCCCGTTCACACCAAATCTGACCCCCGTTGTCAGAATGCCATCGAGGACACAGCCTATGAATTCGAATCAGCAGGGTGCTCAGCCCGAGCAGATGACCCAGGAGCAGTTTCTGCGGCAGCTCAGAGCGACCCTTGAAAAACTGCCCAATGAAATTCCACTTTTCCTTTTCACCCGGCCCGGCCAAGACGATGTCTTCGTTCAGGCGGCCCGTCAGCTGGTGCGCTCTTTTCGCGAACTGACCGACAAGGTCACCTTCCGTGAATACGGCCTGGATCACGCAATGGCCCGCAAATACAGCGTGGACCGCGCGCCGACACTGCTGTTCGCCCCCGAGCGCTGCAGCATCCGCTGGTTGGGCGCCCCGCTGGGCGAGGAAGGCCGGACGTTTCTGGAAATGATCATCCTGCTGGGGCTGGGGCAATCCAACCTCAACGATCAGGCCAAAAAGGTGCTCAAGGATCTGGAGGAACCTCGCAATCTAAAGGTCTTTGTCAGCGCCACCTGCCCCTACTGCCCGCAGCAGGCCGTTAATGGGGTGCGCGCGGCCATCGAAAGGCCCGAACTCGTCTCCCTTGAAATCATCGATATCCAGTGCAACCCCGATCTGGCCAACCGCTATGGCGCCCACAGCGTTCCCCAGACCTTCACCAACGAAGTTTTGACCGGCATGGGGGCCCAGCCCGAAGAGCTCTTCATGCTCTCCATGAAAAAGCTGGAGGAGGTGACGATTTTCATTCCCGACAGCGACGCCCCGGTGGTGGATATCGATCTGCTGATCGTCGGCGGCGGCCCTGCCGGTTTGACCGCCGGGATTTACGCGGTACGCAGCGGCCTCAAGGCGGCGGTGGTGGAACGCGGCGCACTGGGCGGGCAGGTGGCGACAACCCCGGTGGTGGAAAACTACCCCGGCCTGACCCAGGTGGGCGGGAAATCCCTGGTGGACATCATGGTTAGCCACGCCCTGCAGTACGTTCAGATCTTCCAGGGTGAAGCGGTGATCGACATCCAGCCGGGGGACCCCATCGAAACCACCACCAGCCGACGCAAGTTCCGCTCCAAGGCCGTCCTCTTGGCCACCGGCGCGTCCCACAAACACCTCGGGGTTCCGGGCGAGTCGCGGCTGTCCGGCAAGGGGGTCAGCTACTGCAGCACGTGCGACGGGCCGCTTTTCAAAGGCAAAAAGGTGATCATGGTGGGCGGCGGCAACAGCGCCGTGACCGAAGCCCTGCACCTGCACCACATGGGAGTGGCGGTCACCCTCGTACACCGCCGCGACACGCTTCGGGCCCAGCAGTATCTCGTCAAAAATTTGGAGGAGAATCAGATCCCGGTGCTTTGGAACACCGAGGTCAAGGAGATCCGAGGCAAGGGTCGCGTGCAGGAGGTTTTGCTGGTGGACAACCGCACTCAAAAAAGTTCAACCCTCGAGACCGACGGGGTTTTTCTGGCCATCGGCTACGAGCCGGCGGTCGACCTGGCCCAGAAAATCGGGGTGGCCCTGACCGAGGACGGTTACATCCGGCGCGACGCCAAACACCGGACCAACATTCCCGGAATTTACTCGGCCGGCGACGTGGAGGGCGGCTACAAGCAGATCGTGACTGCCGCCGGTCAGGGGTCGGAAGCCGCGCTGTCGATCTTCGAGGACATGATGCACCCCTACTGGGAGAAAATAAAATCCAGCGCCTGAAGCGGCGCAGGAGTCGCCGGACGGCTGATCTGGCAGCGCCCGCAAACGATTGCCTGCCTCGGGGGATCCATCCCCCCGATTTTTGTTTGCCTGGCGCCGTCCACCCCGTCCGGGTCATTCGTTTTGAGGGAAACAGATGTCATTGACGTTTAAACCCATTGTGCTGGCAGACCAGGGGCGCTATCGGGAGCGGCTCGCCCGCTGTCCGCAGGTGGCCTCCGACTACAGCTTTGTCAATCTCTGGGGCTGGGCCCTCGAATACGGGCTGGAACTGGCCTGGGATGCAGAGTTGGTCTGGATCCGGCAGCGCCTTCCGGCACCGGTTTACTGGGCGCCCGTGGGGCCCTGGGACCACATCGACTGGCGCGGCCGAATGGCGGCGGTCGCGCTTCTCCCCTCACCACCGACCTTTCGGCGGGTCCCGGAACGTCTGGCAAATGCCTGGCGGGTTGTTTGGCCGGATCGCATTCAGATCGTGGAAACCCGCTCGGACTGGGATTATCTCTACGCGGTAAAAGAACTGGTAACGCTTCGGGGCAATCGGTTTCACAAGAAAAAAAACCTCCTCAACCAGTTTTTGAAAACTTACGAGTACGTCTATGCGCCTCTCAGCCCGGAGATCGTCCAGGAGGCCCTGGACATGCAGGAGGAGTGGTGCGTCTGGCGGGACTGCGAATCATCGGAAACGCTGGCGGCCGAAAACCGTGCCATCGAACGGGTCCTCAAGGCCTGGCGATCCCTGGAGGGGATTGTCGGGGGGGCCCTGCGGATCGATAGGAACATGCTGGCCTATACCATCGCCGAACCGCTGACCGAGGAGATGTTGGTCATTCATTTTGAAAAAGGCTGTTCACAGGCCAAAGGGGTTTACCAGGCGATCAACCAGATGTTTCTTGACCATGAAGGGAGTGGCTATGCCACGGTCAATCGCGAACAAGATCTGGGTGATGCGGGGTTGCGCAAAGCCAAGCTGTCCTACAACCCGATTGGCTATCTGAAAAAATTTTGCGTGGTCTTTGCCTGAGGCCGTTGATCGGGCAGCGTGGCGGTGGTCGCCCAGGAGGGGAACACGGGCTGCGGCCAGGCCGCCAAATAAAAAGCACTCCGGCGGAGTGCTTTTTAATGTGTGCGCATCCTGCAGGGCGCACCCGATATCGCTTGCTGGTTTCGCCCCGGCGGGCAGGTGTCAGTCGCCCTGCTCGGCCATGAAGTCGTCGTAAAGTGTCTCTAAAAACAGCTTGTGCTTGGCCTCTTCCTGGCAGAGCATTTTAAAGATCTTTTTGTGCTCGGGGTGCTTGGCCCGGCCCTGAAGTTCGTTGTAGAGATGGAGAGCTTGCTCTTCGCGCTTCATGGCCAGCCGAAGAATGTCGGCATAGTGCATGCCCTTTTCATACTTCAGCTCGATCATGTAATCACTGCGCTTGATGTCCGGAATCCATTTCCAGTTGTAGCTTTCCAGCACCTCCCGGTTTTTGTCCAGATTTTCAAGCATCTTTTGGTGTTTTTGTTCTTCAGCGGCCATGCCCAAGAGGGTTTTCTTGGAACCGGAAAACGGCTCTTTCTGGGCGCATTCGGTGTAAAAGTCGGCAGCCTCTTTTTCCTTGCCGATAGCAAAATCGACGATTTCATCATAGGTCTTAAAGTGCATGGTATCCTCCTTGGCGTTTTGGCTCTCACCCACATTAAGTAAAAACACCCGGTATGTCAAAGAAAATTTGCAACCTTAGCAGTGGCTATGGCGCCAATCGGGCGGCTGTGGCGACACCCGTCGCCTCCGGGCAGACGCAGCCTGCGGCGAGGAAACGCCAGGGCGCTTCCTGTGCGGCGGAAACAGCCGGCGTAAAGGTCCCGCTGTCCTGCGATACACAGGTGTTTCAAAAGAGAAAATGAGCGGGCGCCGGAGAGGTTATTGTGCTTTTATCTATTGGGATTAAATAGGTTTTTTTTCCGGTAGAAATCCGTTCGGACTGCCGGCCGGATCCGGTGGTGTATCGGACAGGGGTGTGTCGAGGGGGTGCCGGCATCCCGTTTCTGTTTTCAGTTGTTTGAAATTACAGTCAAAAAAATGATTGCGGGTGGTTTCGGGTTTATGGCATGTAAATTGATTGAGCGTAACCTGGGAACGATTCAAATGCCCATGTTCCGCTTTCTTGCATGATCCTCGATATGCGTCGACGGATGTGCCTTGGTGACGATCCAAAATCCGGCGCCATCTTGTGGATCTGTATACTACCGCGACCCTTGCTTTCAAGCGGGAGCAACCCTTGAGGCCCTGCAGCGAAAACATCCAAAAGACCTTGCGTCTGGTGGAGGAGATGCTCCGTCTCGCCGACCAGGGCGACGCGGACCGTGAAGACGTCGGGTGTGGCGTGCTTTACGGGGTTTTGCGTGATACGGCCTTCAAGTTGAAAAAACTGGCCGAAGAAGAGCGCAAGGCTCATATCCTGAAAGGGTGGTGGGACCCGGGCAAGGATTGGGGTTGATTTATGCTGCAGATTTGCACTAAACTATGTTTGATTAAAACACTTCAGATTGATAAAAGATTAGGAGAGTCGAATTTTGAAATCCATTCGAGGAACCCAGACCGAGAAAAACCTGTTGACCGCTTTTGCCGGGGAGTCCCAGGCCCGCAACCGCTATACTTATTTTGCTTCCAAGGCCCGTAAAGAAGGCTACGTCCAGATTGCGGAGATCTTCAGCGAAACCGCCGATCAGGAGAAAGCGCACGCCAAGCGCTTCTTCAAATTCCTCGAAGGCGGTGAGGCCCAAGTCGTCGGCGTCTTTCCGGCCGGCGTGATCGGCACGACCTTGGAGAACCTGAATGCCGCGGCCGATGGGGAGCAGCACGAGCATTCCGACATGTATCCCGGCTTTGCCACCGTGGCCCGTAACGAGGGGTTTGAAGCGGTCGCCAAGGTGTTGGACTTCATTTCCGTCGCCGAAAAGCACCACGAAAAGCGCTACCGCGCGCTGGCCGCCAATATCGCCTCCGGGCGGGTGTTCAAGCGGGACCAGGCGGTGCTCTGGCACTGCCGCAATTGCGGTTATCTGCACGAGGGGCTCGAAGCCCCGGAGATGTGTGCGGCCTGCGCCCATCCCCAGGCCCATTTTGAACTCCATTGCGAGAACTACTGACCCCGTGACTTTACGGGGTGTGCCCGCGGGGGCCCACTGCCCCCCTCAACGTTAACCCTACCCCCTCCGCCGAACGACCCGGCAACTGCACATGACGACGCGCACCCCCCTGCTGGTGCCGGCGCGGCGCAAGCCGGGAAGGTCAGACGGATTAGCGAAAGGAGCAGAAAATGGCAGAGCGCTTGGAAATCTACAAATGCGAAGCATGTGGCAACATCGTCGAGGTTGTGCACGGCGGCAAGGGTGAACTGGTTTGCTGCGGCGCCCCCATGAAGCTGATGGAGGCAGGCGTCGTTGACGCCGCCAAAGAGAAGCATGTGCCCGTGATCGAGAAAGTGGCCGGCGGCGTCAAGGTCAAGGTCGGAAGCGTCGCTCACCCGATGGAGGCCAAACATTGGATCGAGTTTATCGAGATCATCGCCGAGGGCAAGGTTTATCGCCAGTATCTCAACCCTGGTGACACCCCCGAAGCCACTTTCAATGTCACGGCCGACAAGATTACGGCCCGCGAGTACTGCAACCTGCACGGTCTCTGGAAGGCGTAGGCGTCTGCCGGCGGGGCGTCGCCAAAAGTGACGCACCTCGCCTGCCGGTGCCCGCGGCACTCCCTTTCGGAGCAAATGCTTACAGGGAGGTGGCTTATGGTCAGCTGGAAGTGTGAAAACTGCGGTTATACCTTCGAGGCTGAAAAACCGCCGGAGAAATGCCCGGCGTGCAAAGAAAAGTGTCAATTCCTCGACAATACCTGTTACACGCCCGATTGTCAGTATGAAGGCGTTGACAAGCGCATCGGCAAAAAGTGACCGGAGCGTTCACCCGCTAATGTGTAGGATCACCCATGGCCTCTGTACTGGTTGTTTGCGCCACCCGGAGCGGTGAAACCTCGAGGATCGGTGAATTGATCGCCGAAGGCATCCGCATCAGCGGCCACCAGGCCACGGTCGTCAACGCCAACGAGATTGCGACCGAAGCTGACCTGCAGGGCTTTGATGCTTACGTCTTCGGCTCGGCGACCTACCACGGGGATATGCTTCAGGCGATGAAGACCCTGTTGTTTCTTGCCCAGAAAAGCGGTCTGGAGGGCAAGGTCGGCGGCGCCTTCGGCGCTTTCGGCTGGAGCGGGGAAGCCCCCGACCGGATTTATGACACCCTGCGGCACGTCTGCAAGCTGGATATGGTTTCCGGCCCCTTGCGTCTCAAGGCGAGCAGCCTGCAGGGGGGCATTCGGATGGCCCAGGACTACGGCCGTGCGATCGTCCAAAAACTGGCAAGCGCGTGAAGTCCGAAGCACACGGCGCGATTGCCACCCCTCAGCGCGGCGCCCGCCTTTTGCCGCGCGTTGAACCATAAAATGGCGATGGGCTTCGATGCCGGCTGTTCGGTGCAACTGCGGCCGCCATCAGGCCATCACCAAAGGAAGGAGTGGAGGATTTCCCATGACCGAAAAACAGACCACACCCCAGCATTGCCCTGGATTCAGCAGCTTCAAGAACCTGAAATCCTTTAGTTGCAAGTGTCCGTCTTGCGGGGCTGAAAAAGAAATTTTCTCGGATGAGTTCGACCGCACCCACAAGTGTGCCAAGTGTGGTGAGGAGATC
>JBAPYE010000222.1:0-15107 GCA_049284575.1 Desulfobacterales bacterium | reverse complement strand
GCCCGGTCGGGGCGCCGGCGGCGGCCAGCGCCTGCACCCGCGGGGCGTGGGCCGCGTCCAGCAGCGTGATCTTGGGGGCGGCATCCGCCAGGATAAAGCGGATTTCATCGGTGGCCAGGCGCCAGTTGATGGGCACCACGACGGCTCCGAGGGCGGCGGCGGCCCCGAAGAGGTAGAAAAAGCGGTGGCTGTTGAGCCCCAGGATCGCCACCCGGTCGCCCTTGCCGACCCCTTCGACCGCCAGACCGCCGGCGAGCCGATCCACCCGGGCGCGCAGCTCGGCGAAGCTGATGCGTCTTTTCCCGCAGACCAGGGCGGTGTCGGTTGCGAAAAGATCGGCATTGCGTTGAAAGACGTCATAGATGCTAAAACTACGCAGGCTCATTCGGCACCTCCTGGCATTCGGTTTGGCGCTTCGGGGCGCAGGGTGCTCCGCCCGCGTTCTGGACCGCACCTCAGATGGGCGGCCCGGCAGCGGGACGTTTCACCGCACCCTACAAGGTTTTCTCGGCGGATTCGACTTTCAAAGACACCCGCGGGAGAAGATGGCTCTATTCCCCACGGGCACGGGAGGAGTTATAGGGGGCGACGGCAGCGGTTGTCAACTCCAAGGGGCCGGCCGTGCACGGCGCGCTCTTGACCTGGGCGCGGCTTTTACCTATAACCCGACTGAAATCGGAAATCCCCGGTCCCGGGGTGCCCCCACCCCCCTCTTGCGGCAGGACGACATGACGGTCAACGCCCCGGACAAATTCGATCTGTGTGTCATCGGCTGCGGCCCCGGCGGATTTGCCGCCGCCATGAGCGCGCTGGACCTCGGCCGGCACGTCTGCATCGTCGAGTCGGACGAAATCGGCGGCACCGGCGTGATGTGGGGGGCCCTGGCTTCCAAGACCATGTGGGAGCTGGCCAAGGATTTCGCCATTGCGGCCAAGGTCGATCGGGGCTACCGCGCGGGCGACTTGAGGGTCGATTACCCCGCGCTGCGCAACACGGTCCTCCAGGCGGTCAAGGAGAAGCAGTACCAGATGCTCTCCCAGATCGAGACCTTCACCCCGGGCCGCTGGCCCGGTGCCGGGTCCCTGACCCTCAAGCGCGGACGCGGCTCCCTGCGCTCCGCCAACAGCCTCGCCGTCGCCTACCCCGACGGCCGGCGGGAGGAGCTTCGAGCGGATTTTTTTCTGGTCGCCACCGGATCGCGCCCGCGGGATTTCCCCAATATCCGCACCGACCAGACCCGAATCATCAACTCCGATGGTGTTCTGAATCTCGAGGCTTTTCCGCGCCGCCTGATGATCATCGGCGCCGGCATCACAGGCTGCGAATACGCCACCATCTTTTCCAATTTCGGCCAGACCAAGCTTTATCTGGTGGACCACCAGGAGCGGGTGGTCCCCTTCGAAGACACCGACGTCAGCGCCTTCGTCAACGCCAGCCTGGAAAAGCGCGGGGTCGAGATCTTCCACGCGGCGATGCTGCGCCGCATCCGGACCGGACCCGACCACCTGGAAGTGACCTTGGATTTTTCAGACGGCCACGCCGAAATCGTGGAAGTCGACACCGTCCTGATCTCCATCGGGCGAACCCCCGCCCTGGCGGGGCTCAATCTCGAGCAATTCGGCATCCGCCCCAACGTGCGGGGGTTTCTGGAAACCGATGCCTACTGCCGCGTCAAAGACAATATCTACGCGGCCGGCGACGTCACCCCGCACCCGGCGCTGGTGAACATGGCCGAAATGGAGGCCCGCACGGCGGTTCACAACATGTTTGGCAGCCCCCGCCAGACCTTCGATTACCACAACATGACCACCATCATGTTTTTTGACCCGGCCGTGGCGGCGGTGGGCCTCAACGAGAAGGCCTGCCAGAAAAACCGGATCCCCTACCGCGTGGCCTACTACGCCATCAGTCTGCTGAGCCGCGCGATGGCCATGCGCGCCCTGGAGGGATTCATTAAAATCATCGTCAGCGATGACGGCGAGCAGAAAATTCTCGGCATGCG
Organism: Desulfobacterales bacterium; assembly: GCA_049284575.1. Classification (GTDB taxonomy): domain Bacteria; phylum Desulfobacterota; class Desulfobacteria; order Desulfobacterales; family JAABRJ01; genus JAABRJ01. The sequence continues at coordinate 13,105 of JBAPYE010000222.1, read as the reverse complement.
GGCGGCAGGCCCCCAGGCCTCCAGCACGATCATGTCGATCGCGCTGCTGATGGACCAGGGCAAGGGGCTCAAAGACGTGGTCAACTCCTTTTACCCGCACCCGACCATGTCGGAAGGCATCCAGGAGTGCCTGCGCCTGCTGCAGGGAACGTCCACCTTCAAGTCCCGGGCGTTTCCGCGCCAGATCCACATCCGGGCCTGGCACCCTGAGCGCGGCTATTTCAGCGGCCCCGGCGTGGACCCCTACTCCCCCTGATCGCCCGGCAGCGGGCCAGCGGCTTTTGCGACCGGCTGGGCGAGCCGCTCCCGATGCTGGTAAAACACCAGCTCCCAGCCGCCGCGGCGGCTGTCGTGACGGATGATGTAGCGCGCCCCGTCGTCTCCCAGAAACTTGAAATAGCGATGGTCCGGCGCCAGCCAGCGGTCCAGAATTTCGCAAACCACCACCGTCAGCGCTCCCAACCGGATCCGGCGCGGGGTTTCCTCGCCGCGGTATCCGGCATAACAGTTCACCTCGATCTGCATCGATCCTCCCGCATCCCGCCCAAGGCCGGCAACCTCCTCGCCTGTAGAAGCGGGGAGTGCCGGCCGCCGCAGGGTTTTGGCCCCCAGCGCTGCCGCCCCCAGCGCTGCGTGAGGACGCCGGCCTCCGAGCGGTCTCAGGCGACGATCCAGAGGGCCCGCCCGGAGGCCTTTTCGATCACGTGGCGCGAAACGCTGCCCATGAAAAATGCCCGGCTGAGCCCCCGCCGACCGATGACCAATGTGCCGTAATCCCCCTTGCGAACCTCGGCCAGAATGGTCTTTGCGACATTAGCGGCGCGCCCATGGGTTTTCAGCTGGATCTGCGCCTCCTTGATCCCGGCCTCCTTGAACTTTTTGAAGGCGTGCGCGTAAAACTGATCCACGCAGCGGCGGTCCCCCTGGGTCACCACTGCGTCGATGGCGCTGTCGCGCTCGTCAAAGTCCACCACGCAGTAGTCCGCTGCCCGGGGGGGTACGTGGAAAAGGGTGATCCGACTCTTCGCGGGCAGCCCGCTGAGCATGAAACTGACGTGATCGACAGCCCGCAGGGAGCTTTCAGAGCCGTCCACGGCCAGCAGGATGCCCGGGGCGGTCACCTCGCCGTCCACCACCCAGAGCGGGATGACCCGCGAGTGCTCCACCAGGTTGGCGGTCAGGCTGCCCATGAAGAACTTCTGGGTGCGGGTCAGCCCCCTGCGCCCCACTACGATGGCATCGAAAAGCCCCTGCTGGCCGCGCTCGATGATATCCTTGGCGCGCCCCTGGGCCTTGGGCTCGGTTTCCAGTTGGATGCGGGCCGCATCGACGCCGGAGCGCACCATGTGCGCTTTGAGCTTTTCCAGAATCCCGAGGGCATCGGTGGTGTTTTTGCGGATGACTTTTTTGAGCTCCGCATTGGCCTGGGAGTTGGTGCGCGCCTCGTCCAGAAGAAACCCGGAAATGCCGGGCTGCACATAGAAAAGGGTGTAGGAGAGGTCTCGGGCGACGGCGCCAACCCGGACGGCATAGTCAATGGCGTTTTTGGAGTGAAGCGAACTATCGACCGCCAACAGGATCTTTTTTTCCATCCACCGCCTCCTTTCTGTCCCCGCGTCGAAACCGGGGGGGTCGTCAGGGGATATTATCGGCAAACCCCGGGTGTTGGCCGTTGCAGCTGCTTTCAGCCTGATCATCCTTCAAATAGTCGAACATCCGGCCGGTGAACCCGCAGGCATTCATTTCCCGTATCTTGCGGACGATATAGGTGCGAGTCGGGGTGAAACCGTCGAGTTTCAGCCGAAAGGCAAGCAGACGCCGGAGGTCCTGGTCCTCCTGATGGCGGGCCGGAACGATTTGCAGCAGTCGATCCAGGTCCTTTTGCAATGCAGTGTCCCGCTTTTCCAATGAGACGATCTTCTCCGACATTTCCTGGGTCCTTTCGTTCGGATTTCACCGGACGGCTGCCGCCCCTTGGCGCTTGCCACAACCCGGCAGATGCATTAAAATCAGTTTCACCTCTGCCCGTCAGAGGACACCCTTTCAAGGAAGAGCGCCCCATGTCGACCACCGAAAACCCCATGATTCACCGTTTGACCCACGGCGACAAAGCCATCACCCTGATCGGCACCGCCCACGTCTCCAGAGAAAGCGCGGAACTCGTCACATCGGTCATCACGGCCGAAAAGCCCGAGACGGTCTGCGTGGAGCTCTGCCCCGCGCGCTACCAGGCGATCCAGCAGAAAAACGCCTGGCAGGACATGGACATCATCAAGGTGATCAGGGAAAAAAAAGCGTTTCTGCTTCTCGCCAACCTGATGCTGGCCTCGTTCCAGAAACGCATTGCGGCAAAATTGGACGTTGCCCCCGGTCAGGAGATGCTCAGCGCCATCGCGGCCGCCACGGCCACCGGCGCCGGCATCCACCTGGCCGACCGCGACATCCGCACCACCCTGGGCCGCGTCTGGCGTTTCCTGGGCCTTTGGGGCAAAATCAAGCTGATCTTTCAGCTGGTCCTGTCGCTGGGACAGGCCGATGAGATCCAGGAGGCTGACATCGAACGGATGAAGCAGGAGGACATGCTGCAGTCCATCCTCTCGGAGCTCGGCCGCTCCCTGCCGGTGATCAAGGAAATCCTGATCGACGAAAGGGATCAGTTCCTGGCCGAAAAGATCCGTACCGCCCCGGGCAGCAAGATCGTGGCGGTGGTCGGGGCCGGTCATGTGCCGGGCATCAAGGCCGCCTGGCAGGCCCCCGTCGATTTGAAGGCCCTGTCGGCCCTGCCCCCCAAAAACCGTCTGTCGGGTATGATCAAATGGCTGCTTCCGGGCGCCATCCTGCTGCTGATGGTGGCGGGGTTTTTTCGCGGCGGCGCCGCCGCCGGCACCGATATGATCACCTGGTGGGTGCTGGCCAACGGCATCCTCGCCGGTCTGGGGGCGCTGATCGCACTGGCCCACCCCCTGACGATCCTCTCCTCGATCCTGGCGGCCCCCCTGACCTCCCTGAACCCCATGATTGCCGCCGGGTGGGTTTCCGGTCTGGTGGAGGCGTTTTCGCGCAAGCCGCGGGTCCGTGATTTCGAGAATTTATCGGTGGATATCCTCTCGCTGCGCGGATTCTGGCACAACAAGGTGACCCGCATCCTGATGGTGGTGGTATTCACCAATCTCGGCAGTTCGCTGGGCACCCTGGTGGCCATTCCCCTGATGGCCAAGGTCCTGTAGGCCCTTTCAGACGGCGATTTTAACCACGCTGCGATGGCGCGTGCGCCCGTCGGGCAGCGCGTAGGTCAGCTTCACGGTTTGCAAGCGCCCCTCGGCAAACAGCCGGATGCACGCTGGATAGAGCTGCCATTCCAGCGCCAGCCCCTTTTCCCGGACGCTGTCCACGGTGTCCTGCGGCGTGATGGCGAAGCTCATCTGACCGATAATGGGGCCGGAGTCTTCGCCGTAGTCGATGAAATGCACCGTGCAGCCGCCCACCTTGCAGCCGTAGCGAAAGGTATCGCCGTAGCCGTCCACCCCGGGAAATGCCGGCAGCAGGGCCGGGTGGATGTTCATGATGCGCGGCTCACCGGGCACCGTGTTGACCCGGTCGATGAAATAGGGGGTCAGGTTGCGCATAAAACCGGCCAGCACCAGCAGGTCGAAATCGAAATCGGCCATGGCCGCCAGCAGCCGGGATTCGGCAACCGCCCGGCTGCGAAAAAAGCGCGCGATCCGCTCGGGATCACGGGTGTCCGCAAACAGCGCCTGTTTGGCCCTGACCGCCTGCAAATCAAAATCCACCGGCGGCAGCGGGGCCGACGCCCGCCGACAGGCCCGAATGACCTCGCCGTAGTCCACCACAAAGGTCGGTATCCCGTGTTTTTTTGCCCGATCCAGACCTTTGGCCTCGGGCGTGTCGGCCCCCACAAACACCATCCGGCCGCCAATCCGCCCGCCCTCGCAAGCATCAATGATCGCCTGTAGATTGCTGCCGCCCCCGGATATCAGCGCGCCGATACGAAGCGTGGCCTCCATTTTTTCTCCTTTCTCTCAACGGCGGGGCTGCCGATTGCCCCGCCGACTGATGAGGTACCAGAGCCACCGGTCGCTGTCAATCCAAAGGCGTGGAACGCGGAAGGTGAGCGCAGCCCATCCGCATGGCTCTCGCCTCCGGCCAGGGCCCATAGGCCGGGCGGCAGGTGCCGAAAGCCTCCCGGATTGTGCTCAACCAGCGTGATGGCTGGGGTTGACGGGGATTGCGCGAGGTTGACAACCACCGGGCTTGCCACTATAGTTGGCCCATCTCAAACTCCCCAGTGAAAGGAAAAAATCATGGCAGAAGACGTTCTGGAAATTAAAGACAGCAGCTTCGACACCGAGGTCCTGCAGTCGGATAAACCCGTCCTGGTAGATTTCTGGGCACCCTGGTGCGGCCCGTGCCGGGCCATCGCACCGGTCATCGACGAACTGAAGGGCACCTACGGCGATCGCATCAAATTCACCAAATGCAATGTCGACGACAACCCTGTCACGCCCGGCAAGTTCGGCATCAAGGCCATCCCCACCCTGATCTTCTTCAAAGAGGGCAACGTGGTCGAGCAGGTGACCGGCATGGTTGCCAAATCGAAACTTGAGGACACCATTAAATCCATTCTGTGACACCACCCGCATGGAAACGGTTGACTACGACCTTTTGATCATCGGCGGCGGACCGGCCGGACTCACGGCGGCCCTCTATGCGGCCCGCGCCAGGATACGCACGGCTCTGATCGAAAAGGTGATGCCCGGCGGCCAGATGGTGACCACCGACCGGATCGAGAACTACCCGGGTTTCCCCGAGGGCATCGGCGGGCCGGACCTTTCGCGTCACATGGCCGACCAGGTCCAGGGCCTGGGGGTACCCATGATCAGCGACGCGGTGGCCGCCCTGGATGTTTCCGGGCGGGTGAAAACCCTCCGGTTGATAGATCAGCGCCTGACCGCCCGGGCCGTGATCATTGCCAGCGGCGCAAGCCCCAAACGCCTCGGGGTGCCCGGCGAGGCTGAGCTTTTCGGCAAGGGCATCTCCTCGTGCGCCACCTGTGACGGGCCCTTCTACACCGGAAAAGTGGTCGCCGCCGTGGGCGGCGGCGATACGGCGGTCCAGGAAAGCACCTTTCTCGCCCGGTTTGCCCGCAAGATCTATCTGATCCACCGCCGTGACCGGTTCCGCGCCGACCGTATTCTCCAAGAGCGGTTGTCCGCCTGCGGCAATGTTGAAATCCTGTGGGACACGGTGGTAACCGGTGTCAGGGGGTCCCACGGGGTCGCGGGTGTTTACCTGCGGCATGTCAAAACCGGTGAAACCCGGGAGCTGGCGGCAGACGGCTTGTTTGTCTGGGTCGGGATCCTTCCCAACGCCGACTTTGTCGCAGGCCAGCTCCGGCAGGATCCCTGGGGCTTCATCCTGACCGACGGGCAGATGGCGACCGACGTGCCGGGGGTTTTTGCCGCCGGAGACGTTCGCCAGACCCCTTTGCGGCAGATCACGACCGCCGTCGGTGACGGCGCTCTGGCGGCCCATTCGGCCGAACACTACCTCAACAGCGTGGCACAATGAAAAAAATCCTTATGCCTTTAATGGCTCTGACACTGCTGATCGCCGGCTGCGGCTGGTTTCAGGTCAAAGACCAGATGGCCCCCCAGGAACTGGCCCAGGATGGCATGGACCAATACACCAGCGGAAATTACCGCAAGGCCATCGACTCCTTTGAAAAGTTAAAGGACTATTACCCCTTCGACAAGCTGGCCATGCTGGCGGAGCTCAAGATCGCCGATGCCCATTTCAAGCTGGAGGAGTACGAGGAGGCCATCGTGGCCTACGAGGAGTTTGCCAACCTGCACCCCCTCAACGAGGCCATTCCCTACGTGATTTATCAGACCGGCATGAGCCACTACAACCGGGTCGACACCATCGACCGCGACCAGACCAATGCCCTCAAGGCCCTTGAAACGTTCAACCGCCTGACCCGGCAGTATCCCGAAGACCCCTACGCGTTCAAGGCCAATGAAAAGGCCAAACAGTGTCTCAAGAGCATCGCCGGCCACGAATTCTACGTCGGTCTCTACTACTTCAAAAGCAAACACTACAAAGCGGCGCTGGTCCGTTTCCGCTCGGTGCTCTCCCAGTACCCCGACGTGGGGGTGCACCGGCAGGCCCTGCAGTACATCGCCCGCTGCGAAGCCGCCCTGAACGCGGAGACGTCGGTTGTGGACTGAGCATCCCGCAGTCCGGACGCACGCCGTTTTGTCCAAAAAGGGCTTTACAAGCCGTTTGTTTTGAGGTAGTTGAGATCGTTTTAAAGTGTTGAATGCCTGAAAATCAGAGGAGACGGGTCATGTCCAAGATGTGTGCAATATGCGGGAAAAAACCGGTGGTGGGCAATAACATCAGCCATGCCCATAACGTTACCAAGCGTCGCTTCAACCCGAACCTGCAGCGGGTCCGGACGATCCACAACGGCAGCATCAAGCGGATCATGGTGTGCACTAGTTGCATCAAGTCCGGCCGCGTGGTCAAATCCGCCTGAGCGGCCTGCGGGGTGCGAGCGCCGTCGGCGCCCACCCCTCTTGAACGGCTTGAATGATCTCCGCAAGGAAAGCCGGCCACGGCTTTCCTTGTTTTTTAGGGTATCGGGGTCGCCCCCCATCCCGCCTAACCTTCAATCCGTTTGACCCCCTGCACCAGCCTCACCCTTCGAACCGCCGCGATTACCTTTTTCAGCTGCAGCGTGTTTTCCACGGCAATCGTGAAATAGCTGTCCACCAGCTGGTTATCCCGGGTCTCGGTATTGGCGCTGAGGATATTGGCACCGTTCTGATTGATGTTGGACGCCAGGTCGGCCAGCAGCCCCACCCGGTCGAGGGAGCGGATCAGGAGCCGGACCGGGTAGGTTTCGACGGTTTCCTGGTTCCACTCCACCTCGATGCGTCTCTCGGGGTTCATGTTCAGCGCGTTCACGCAACTGGTGCGGTGAACGGTAACGCCTTGGCCGCGGGTGATGTAGCCGACGATCGGGTCGCCCGGCACCGGCCGGCAGCATTTGGCAAAGCGCACCAGCATATCGTCGATTCCCCTGACCAGCACGCCGCCTGTGTCCTTTTTCTTGCGCACCTTGCCTATCAGGCGCTCGAAAATCGAGTGGTGATCCGTCTCCGCTTCGGTTTTGGGCATGAACTTGCGGACCACCTGCAAGGGCGTGATTTTGCCGTAGCCCACGCTGGCAATCAGGTCCTCGACGGATTTGAAGCCGAACTGCTCCACCACCGTGTCCATCTCCGCTGATTTCATCAAGGCATTGAAATTAATCCGGTTTTTACGGAAGGCCTTTTCGCACATCTCCCGGCCCAGGGAGAGGCTGCGGTCCTTTTCCTGGGTCTTGACCCACTGCCGGATGCGCGCACGCGCCTTGACCGTTTTGACGAAACCCAGCCAGTCCTTGCTGGGCTGATGCCCTTTGGCGGTGACAATCTCGATGATGTCACCGGTGTTGAGCCGGGTTTTGAGGGGCACCATGCGCCCGTTGACCTTGGCGCCGACACACTGGTTGCCGACTTCGGTGTGGATCAGGTAGGCAAAGTCGATGGGCGTGGCCCCCTTGGGCAGGGACTTGATCTCCCCCTGGGGGGTGAAGATGTAAACCTCATCCGGGAAAAGATCGATCCGGACGTTTTCCAGAAACTCTTCGGGATCGCCGAAATCGGCCTGGTTTTCAACAAGGTTCTGGATCCAGGCGAACTGCCGGGAAATGGTCTCGTCGACCTTGCCGCCCTCCTTGTAGCTCCAGTGGGCCGCGATCCCGGATTTGGCCACACGGTCCATCTCGTGGGTCCGGATCTGGATTTCCACGCGCTCCCCGTAGGGGCCGATCACAGTGGTATGCAGGGACTGGTACATGTTGGGCTTGGGCACCCCGATGTAGTCCTTGAACTTCTTGGCAATCGGTTTCCAGAGGGCATGGATCAGCCCCAGGGCCTCGTAGCACCGGGGGATGGTGTCGAGAATGATGCGGAAGGCGATGATGTCGTAAACCTCTTCAAAGGAGAGGTTCTGGGTGACCATCTTCTGGTAGATGCTGAAAAAATGTTTGTAGCGGCCCTGAACCTCGCATTTTAACTGGGCTTCGTCCATTTTCTGCTGGATAAAGGATTTGACCGTCTCGACATACGTTTCACGCTCCTCGCGATCCTTGTTCACCTGGGCCTGAATGTGCTGGTAATCCTCCGGCTGAAGGTACATGAAGGCGATGTCCTCCAGTTCCTTCTTGATCCAGTAGATCCCGAGGCGGGCGGCCAGGGGAGCATAAATGTCCATGGTCTCCTGAGCAATTTTGGCCTTTTTCTTGTCCGATTGATGAAACTTCAGGGTCCGCATGTTGTGCAGGCGGTCGGCGAGCTTGATCAGAATCACGCGAATGTCGTCGGCCATCGCCAGGATCATCTTGCGGATGCTCTCGGCCTGGCGCGCCTGGGAACTGGCCAGCGGCAACGCGCTGATCTTGGTGACGCCCGAGACGATGTGGCGCACCTCGGGGCCGAACATCGATTCGATCTCTTCAGGCGTGGCGCGGGTGTCCTCGACGACGTCGTGCAAAAGACCGGCTGCGATGCTGACGGGATCGAGATTCATGTCGGCCAGGATGCCGGCAACCTCCAGGGGATGGGAGAGGTAGGGTTCCCCCGACAGACGCATCTGACCTTCATGCACCCTGGCCGAGAAGATGTAGGCCCGGTCAATGATGTCCAGATCCGTATCCGGACTGTAATCCGCCACCCTGTCGAGTACATCATTGATCCGAATCATGGCATGGTCTTCTCAGCCGCGACACCCGGGCCTCCGGCGGCAATTCCGCGTGCGGGCCGACCGCCGGCAGGTCGGCCGAGGCGATGATCAGTATGCTTTGGCAAAAACCACCCGCTGGGCGCTGGGCTTTCCGCAGCAGATACAGGCTCCGGGGCCGGTTTGGTCTTCAAAGGGAATACAGCGGATCGTGACCTTGAGATCCTCCTTGACCCGGTTTTCGCAGGCTTCCGAGCCGCACCAGTGAGACATCGCGAAGCCCCCGTGGATTTCGGGTTTTTCGGTATTTTGCGGCGTAAAAAAACGGTAAAATTCCGGCTGCCGGTCTATCAATATGGTATTTTCTTTTTTCAAGGACAAGGCGCGATCGAAGAGTTTTTGTTGAATTTCATCCAGTATGCCGACGATTTCAGCGACAAACTGATCACGTGGCATGGCGCTTTTTTCCCGCGCCGGCAGGTCGCGGCGGCCGAAAAAAACCGCGTCGGCGGCCATGTCGCGCGGCCCGATTTCCACCCGCAGCGGGATGCCGCGCTTGATCCAGTCCCAGCCGCGGGCGCCGCCGGTATCCCGATCGTCGATTTCAACCTGCACGCTGCGACTGCCGTAGCGCACCGCCCGCAGGCGGGCGGCCAGCTCAGCGGTGTAGGCCATGACCGCGCTGCGCTCCTCGGGTGTGCGCCAGATGGGCAGCAGCGCCACATGGGAGGAGGCCACCCGCGGGGGCATGACCAGACCGTCGTCATCGCTGTGGGCCATGATCAGGCCGCCGATCAGACGGGTGGAGGACCCCCAGGAGGTGGTCCAGGCGTACTCTTCGCTTTCATCGGCGGTATGGAACTTGATTTCCGAGGCGCGGGCGAAATTCTGCCCCAGGAAATGGGAAGTGCCGGCCTGCAGCGCCTTGCGGTCCTGCATCATGGCCTCGATGCAGAGGGTGTCCACCGCCCCCGGGAAACGCTCCGAGGCGGTCTTGCGGCCGCTGACAACCGGTATCGCCAGGTAGTCCTCGGCCATGCGGGCGTAAACTTCCAGCATCATCCGGGTGCGTTCGATGGCCTCCTCGGCGCTGGCGTGGGCCGTGTGGCCTTCCTGCCAGAGGAATTCGCTGGTGCGCAAAAAAATGCGGGTGCGCATTTCCCAGCGCACCACGTTGCACCACTGGTTGAGCAGCATCGGCAGGTCCCGGTGGCTCTTGATCCAGCGGGAAAAAGAATCGCCGATGATCGTCTCGGAGGTCGGCCGCACGATCAGGGGCTCGGGCAGCTCCCCGGCCGGCACCAGCCGGCCGTCGGGCCCCTGCTCGAGCCTGTGGTGGGTCACCACGGCGCATTCCTTGGCAAAGCCCTCGACGTGCTCGGCTTCCTTTTCAAGAAAGCTCAAGGGAATGAAAAGGGGGAAATAGGCGTTGCGAACCCCGGTCGCCTTGAACATGTCGTCCATTTCGCGCACGATGTTCTCCCACAGGGCGTAGCCCCAGGGCTTGATCACCATGCAGCCCCTCACCGGGGAGCGTTCGGCCAGGTCCGAGGCCTTGATCACTTGCTGGTACCATTCCGGGTAGTCTTCCGCGCGCGTGGGCGTTATGGCGGTCTTGACCTGTTTTGACATGCGCTTCCTTTCTTCACGGCTCACCGGGGCCAGGCCCGGTTTTGGTTTGCAGATGTTCATCGACTGCCTTTAGCAGCACCCTCACCAGCTGATCCTGGGGAAACGTTTTTACCACCCGGCCCTTCTTGAAAAGAATACCCCGGCCATCACCGCCGGCAATCCCGATATCGGCTTCGCGGGCCTCACCCGGGCCATTGACGGCACAGCCCATGATGGCGATCTTCAACGGGACCGGGTGGGTCAGCAGGGCTTTTTCGACCTCCTCGGCGATTTCAAACAAGTTGATGGCGCAGCGGCCGCAGGTGGGGCATGAAATGATTTCCGGCCCGTGCCGGCGGATCTCTAAAGCCTTGAGGATTTCATAGCCCACCCGGACCTCTTCCACCGGGTCGCGGGTCAGGGACACCCGCAGGGTATCCCCGATCCCCTCGGCCAGCAGCATCCCGATGCCGATGGCGGACTTGACGACACCCGGGAAAAGCCCCCCGGCCTCGGTCACCCCGACGTGCAGCGGCAGATCGGTCTGCTGCGCCAGCAGGCGGTAGGCCGAGACGGTGCGCGCCACATCCGAGGCCTTCAGGGAAACCTTGATCTCGTGAAAGTCAAAAGACCGCAGCTGCGCGATATGCCGCAGGGCGCTGGCGACCATGGCCGCGGCGGTTGCACCGCCGTGGGCCTGCAGGAGATCCTTTTCCAGGGACCCGGCATTGACCCCGATGCGGATGGGCGCGGCGCGATCCCGGGCGGCCGCCACCACGGCCCGGACCTTGCGCGCGCCGCCGATATTGCCGGGGTTGATGCGCAGACCATCGGCGCCAGCAGCCAGGGCCGCGAGCGCCAGGCGGTAGTCGAAATGAATATCGGCGATCAGGGGAATACCGATGGACCGGCGGATGGCACGGATGGCCACCGCCGCCTCGGCATCGGGAACCGCGACCCGGACGATCTCGCAGCCGGCGGCCTCCAGGCGCTTGATCTGGGCAACGGTTGCCGCCACGTCCTGGGTGCGGGTGTTGGTCATGGACTGCACCGCCACCGGGGCCGTGCCGCCAACGGGAACGTTGCCTACCCGGATCTGGCGCGTCGGGTGGCGCTGTGCAACGATGGTCATGATGTCAGGTGTCCCCCCTTGGGCTCAGGCGAGCAGCCACGGCCGACTGTTTTTCTAACAGAGACCTCAAAATTGATCAAGTAGCATGGCGATAGAGGCTTTGCAATTGTGCCGGCCGCAAAATTGCCCTATAATCGATCATCTTTTTCCCGAAAGGAAACCGCCGATGACATCCGCGCCCCCTCCCAAATTCGGCCGCAAGCACCTGCCGAACTCAGCGCCGGACCCGTTGATTCAGGAAGCGATTCGGCAACAGGCGCCGCAAGGCGAGCTGCCCTGCGCCGTCGCCTTCCAGATCGCCGCAAGACTTAAGCTCACGCCGGCGGCCGTCGGTCAAACCCTGGACCTGATGGAGGTCCGTCTGGTGAAATGCCAGCTGGGGCTTTTCGGCTACAGCCCGCAGAAGCGCATCGTAAAGCCTCAGCCGCCGGATGCACCCGCGGTGGCGGCGGCCATCCAGGCCGCTCTGGAAAAAGGACGCCTGCCCTGCCGCGCCGCGTGGGAGATCGCCGCGCGCTTCAACCTTCGAAAAATGACTGTCAGCGGTGCCTGTGAAGCCTTGGGGATCAAGATCAAACCCTGTCAGCTGGGGGCTTTTTAGCAGGCGGGGGCGGCGCATCCGCCCAAGCGAGGAGAACCCGATGAAAAAAAACGTTCGCGCCCTGATTCTGCTGGGCGTTGCGATCACGCTTGCGGCCTGCGGCCGAACCTACCAGGCCAAGCCGGTTTCCTTCAGGCCGCCCGCAGCCTATCCCAACGCCGTGACGGTGATGGAGACCACGCTGGGCGCCAAAGCCTTCACCGACGCCCAAGAAGCCCGTGAGGCGTTCGGCTTCGATATCCGCGGCAGCGGGCTGCTGCCGGTCCAGGTGGTGTTCCACAACGAGGGCCGCCAGGCGCTGGAAATCAACGCCGCCCAGAGCTATCTCGAGGACGACGGCGGCAACCTCTGGCCGCTGTTGGCACGCCAGGTCGCCTACGAACGCGTCAGCGGGTTCTCCAAGACCCGGGAAGTTTTCTCCGAAGGGGCCAAGGCCGGATTTTTCGGGGCCGCGGCCGGCGCCCTGATCGGCTCGGCGGTGGGCATCGTCACCGGCCAGAACGTCCTGGAAAGCGCCGGCAAGGGGGCCGCCGTGGGTGCCGCGGCCGGCGGCACCCTCGGCGGTATCAAGGGCTACAGCTCCGATGACGCGCGCCGCGAAATCAGCCAGGACCTTCGCGAAAAAAGCCTCGAAAACAGGCAGATCGGCCCCAACAGCCTGGCCCACGGGTTTCTCTTTTTCCCCGGCGAAGCCCCGTCGGCCCGCCAACTCTGGCTGGAACTGGTGCAGGTGGAAACCGGCGCCACCCGGGTGATCACGCTTCCGCTGGACACCGTCGCCCACCCCTGAAACCGCCGGCGGCCGGGCGCCGGGCTTAGGGTCGCGGCAATAAATAATTGCACAATATGGCGCCGGATTTTGGTTCGTCACCCAGGCACATTCGCCGGCGCATATCGGGATATGTGCCGGTGGATGTAACGCCGGTGACGGGCCAAAAGACAAGCAAGATGTG
>JBAPYE010000221.1:0-1859 GCA_049284575.1 Desulfobacterales bacterium | reverse complement strand
CGCCATGGTCATGAACAGTGTCGGGAACACCCCAATCACGATGCAGGCTGCCGCCAGCACCAGCATGGGAACCAGCATCAGGAGACCTTTTTCATCCACGTTTTCCGCTGCCCGGCTGCGCGGCTCGCCTTGAAAGACAACCCCCACCACCTTGGTGAAACAGGCCAGGGCCAGCCCCCCGATCACCGCCAGGCTCACGATCGCCAGCAGGCTGAGCGCGAAATCCGTTCTGCCCAGTGTCAGGCCGCGAAACCCGCCGAGATAGATTAAAAATTCGCTCACAAAACCGTTTAGCGGCGGGAGACCGGTTATGGCCAAAGAACCGATCAGAAAGGTTGACCCGGTAATCTTCATTTTCTTGATCAGACCGCCCAGAAGATCGATGGAGCGTGTACCGGTTTTGCGCAGCACCATGCCGGCCCCCATAAACAGGAGGGATTTAAAGATCGAGTGATTCAGGACATGCAACAGTCCGCCGGCGAATCCGAGTACGGCCATAACCGGTTGACCGGCGGACACCCCGATCATTCCGATTCCGATGCCGATCAGGATAATCCCGATATTTTCAACACTGTGGTAGGCCAGCAAGCGCTTCAGATCGTGCTGCCCGAGAGCATAGACTACGCCCAAAACTCCGGAAACGATACCGGCGATCAAGACGATATCGCCAAAGAGCGCGGTGGGCCAGTTCAGCACCGCGTAGATGCGGAGGATACCGTAAATGCCGGTCTTGATCATGACACCCGACATCACGGCTGAGATATGACTGGAGGCCGCCGGGTGGGCATGTGGCAGCCAGACGTGAAAGGGGAAGACGCCGGCCTTGGAGCCGAATCCGATGAAAGATAGAACGAATACAAGGATTTTGGCCGCATCCGGCAAGTCGGCCGCAGCATCGAACCCGATGCTGCCGGTATGCGCATATATTACAGCGAAGGCCGCGAAAATGAACAAAGCCCCCACCTGGGAAAATACAAAATAAAGATAGCCCGCCCGCCTGTTTTCCGAGGTTTCATAGTTGTAAACCACCAGAAAAAACGACGACAGGGACATGATTTCCCAGGATAACATGAAGCTGAGCAGGTTGCTGGCGGTCACCACCAGCGCCATAGCGGTGACGAGCAGGCTGAAAAAGAAGTAATGGGCAGCCGTCCGCAACGCTTTGGCGGGGTTATCCATGTAATGAAAGCTGTAAAGCGACGCCAGCAGTGAGACGGCAAAGATGGCGATAAGGAAAAAAGACGACAGTGCGTCTATTTGAAAAGTCAGGGAGAAAGTATTCAGGTAGCTGAAGGAAGCGGAATAGATCTGCGGGTGGAACAGCTTAACGATCGCATCGACCAGCCCCAACAGACACCCAAAGCCTATGCTCAGGGTACCGGCCGCTTTCATGAAGGCAAAATGACGCCTAAAAAAAAGAGGCACAAGGCCTCCGTAAAGCATCAACACTAGCGCAAAGAAAAAGTGATTCATAGCGCCCCTTTTGGGTCCGGCAATACCATAACCCCACAGCAGGTAAAAGCTGGGATACAGCTTCTCGTGTCCGCTAGATTGAGAAGTTAGGCCTCTGCAGGTATGCCAACGTCATAAGAGTCTCTTTGTAAGTACCGAATAGGGCTGTATATTTTAAAATATATTCTGAGTCAACAGAGTTTTTAATATTGCCGCAACGCGTGCCGGAGTTCGGAATTTTGAATTTTCGTCATTGTAATTTGTTTGTTTTTGTTATTTGCGATTTGGAATTTTTACCGTAACGTAACAGTTTCCTCTTCGATAAAAATGGAGCGGCAGCCAGGGGCAGTGCTGAACCTTGAATCCCTGGCCCAGACCCGGCTTGGAGGGATGTGGTGATGGAAAGC
>JBAPYE010000220.1:0-2387 GCA_049284575.1 Desulfobacterales bacterium | reverse complement strand
TCGAAAAACGCCAGCGGGATCATGCGTCGGAAGAAAAAGTGATAGGCATATTTCCGGGCACGCTGGGTGGTTGCCGCATCCAGCCGCCTTCCCAGGGGAAGTTGGGCCAGCATGTCGAAGTAGGCTTGCCTTGAAGCGGCATCCAGGGTGATCCCCTTGTTTCTGATCCAGGCCTCCCCGGCGACGATGACCGGGATGCCCACGCTGGTCAACTCCACCCCCGTTTTGGTGCCGTAGATGATGACGCAGTCGCAACGGGACATGGCGGCATAGGTGCTGACCCGGCTCTCGGGCGGAATGACGAACACGTTTGGCGGCAGGCTCGCAAAGGCGCGCCGGATTTCACCCACGACCTTCTGGCGGGAAGGGATAAAGCCCGTGATTTCGGCGGGATGAACGCGGATCAGGAGCTGCAGGTCACGGCGCTGGACGAAATAGCGGATCGTTTCCAACACCCATTCCAGCATGTTGGTAAAGGCGTTGGCCGGGTAGTGCAGCTGGGCGTCCCAGATGACGTTGGTGAGCAGCCCGACGCAGGGTTTGGCGAAATCGACCCCGATCTCGGCTTCGATCGCCTCGAGGTCGAAATCCGGTCGGTCGTGAAACCGGATCCAGTCCTTGGTGCCCTGCCAGCGGCTCTTCAGGTAGTCCAGCAGCTGCGTTTCAATGGCGGCATTCCAGGGCATGTCCTCCCAGCGGTCAACCGGTTCGGTCATCAGCGTGTGGTGATAGGTGTCCTCGTGGCTGAAAATGAAGCAGTTTTTTCGATAAGCCTGGATCCAGTTGACCACCCGCACACCTTCCTGGCGCGCCACTTCCCCGATCAGCCCCATGGGGACATAGATGCCGTGGTGAAAAACCGCGCAGTCGAAAGCCTGCCGGCCGAGGAGTTCGCGCACGGCCAAGGTCGTGATCAGGGCCGCCTGGAAATAGCGGCGCAGGACCGCCTCCGCGTGCGGCTCGCCGTCGAGATCGCCCTTGGCAAAGAACCGCAGTGCGCCGGCCATGGCATGTTCCCCGGCGGCGATGCCGTCCAGACGGAAATCGGGAATTGCTGCCAGCGGGGTGGTGCCCGCCAGGTCAGCCAGCTTTTGGCGTGCCCCGGGAGACACCAGTTGGCTGTACCAGTGAATCGGAAGTCCCAGCGGGCCAAAGATCGACCGGCCCTTTTTGTGGCATTTGGGGCACTTCGTATTGGACAGGCCGGACTGGATGAATTCCGTTGGACTGGCGATTTCTCCCAGGGTCGCCATGGAGCAGGCCGGCAGGAAAGCGTCGCACAAAAGAATTGAGACGCTGGCCCCCCGCAGGGTCAGGGCCATGGCCAGCAGGCTTTCAACCGGCGCGGCCATCCCGTGGCCACCGGTGCTGGTGGCGATCAGGACCCGGGGGCCATCGGCCGCGGCCAGCCGCGCCTGCTGCCAGGCGTCCCGATGGGCGTCGAGAAGCTCTCGCCAGGCCAGGCCGAAATCCTCCTTGTCCTTTTTGGGGAAGGCGAACTTGCGGATCTTTTTTAAGAGCTTTTGGGCCGTCAGGGTCTTGGGCATCTTAAAACCAGCAGGCACGGCTTGGAGAAAGAGGGCTCAGGGGGCGCTGCGCCGGCGGCATTCCTTGCGGCCTCAGAAGAGAAGTTGCACATATTGATCTGCGATATTTTGGATATCGAAGGCCCTGGCCCGCTCCAGACCTGCGCGCACATCCGCCGGGCGTGCGAGCGCCTCACCGATGGCGCGGGCCAGCTTTTCCGGGTCCCCCACCGGCACGAGGGCGCCGTAGCGCCCCTTTGCCAGAATTTCCGAGGGCCCGTGCGGGCAGTCGGTGCTCACCACCGGGCACCCGCAGGCCAGGGCTTCGATCAGAACGTTGCCAAGCCCCTCCCATGCGGAGGACAGGACAAAGACCGCCGCCCGGGCCATGAAGGCAAAAGGGTTTGGCTGAAACCCGAGCAGGCGGACGTCCGCGCCGATCCCCAGGTCTTCGACAAGCTTCTCTATGCGCGGCCGCTCACGCCCCTCTCCCAGGATCGCCAGACGCAGGTTGCGTGCCTTTCTCAGCGATGCAAACGCCCGCAGCAGGGTGGGATAGTCCTTCTGCGGGTGCAGTCGGCCGGCGGCGAGCAGGACCGGCGGCTGCCCTGGCTGAAACCACGGGTGATCGGGCTGGGCTTCAGCCTGCCGAATGATGCGGCCGGTGTCGATCGGGTTGTGGATCACATGGACCTTCCCCCGCGGGACCTTCACCAGGGTGGCCAACTCCTCGACCACGCCTGCCGACACGGCCACCACGGCGTCGGCCTGGCCGTACCAGAGGCGCAGCAGCCGCGGCAGTTTGCGCCGCAGCGGGTCGGTTGAATCCGCGAGGCTGCCGGCAAGGCTGTTGTCCTGTTT
>JBAPYE010000219.1:0-11879 GCA_049284575.1 Desulfobacterales bacterium | reverse complement strand
GGTGGGGGCCATCGCCCTGGTCTGGCCCCTTTCGCAATTACCCGGCCTGGGCGGATTTCCGCTGTTCGGCTACGCTGCGATCTTTCTGCTCTTCGTGGGGTTTTCGCTGCTCTCCCCCGGGGGGCTGCAGGGCCTGGGGATGCTGGCGGCGCCGCTGATGCGACGGATCGGCGGCCAGCCGGCCTACCTGGCGGCTCGCTATCTGCGGGACACCGGGACCCGCACGGCGATCTCGGTGGGCGCCCTGATCACGGCCGTGGCGCTCTTTACGGCGCTGGTGGTGATGGTCAACAGCTTTCGCACCACCGTCGAGTTGTGGGTGCACCAGACCGTCAGCGGGGACCTCTTTGCGGCCGCCCGGATGGCCGAGATCAACGACTACCGGGATCCACTGCCGCCGGCGACGGCCAGCTGCCTGGAAACCCTGGCAGTGCCGGCCGAACGGGTCGGCTTTCGGCGGGTTTTCCTGGAGCATGGTGCGGTGCCCTATCAGTTCGAAGCCCTCGATTTTGCCCCTTTTTTTGCCAATGGCGGGTTTTTCTGGCTTGAGGGGGACCCCGCCCAGGGGCGGCGCGATCTGCTCGCCGGCCGGGGCATCGTGATCTCCGAGGTTCTCGCCAACCGCAGTGGCACCCGGGTCGGCGATCCTTTCGAGGTCCGCATCGGCGCCACCGCCTTCACGGTCCCGGTGGTGGGGGTGATCCGTGATTACCGCACCCGCGGCGGGGTGGCCTTTTACTCGCGGCCCCATTTTTCAAGCCGGTTTGCCGACCATCGCCTGTCGGGCATCCGTTTTTTTCTGCAGGTGCCGGGGCCGGAGCACGAGGCGGCCGTTCAGCGGCTGCAGACGGCGATTCTCCGGGAATGCGGGGATGCGCTCGACATGATCAGCGGCCGCGACCTGCGCCGGGCGATTCTGGATATCTTTGACGAGACCTTCGGCGTCACCACCCTGCTGCTGTTGATTGCGCTGGTGGTGGCGGCTTTAGGGATTGCCACCACGCTGACCCTGCTGGTGCTGGAGCGCTCCCGGCAGCTCACCACCCTGCTGGCCATCGGGGGCAGCCCGGGCCAGATGCGGGCCATGATTTTCTGGGAAGCGGCGCTGATGGTGGTGATGGGGGAAACGGCCGGGCTGTTCTGCGGGTTTTACCTTTCCTATCTGCTGGTGTTTGTCATCAACCGGCAGTCCTTCGGCTGGACCTTTTTCTACCTGGTGGACTGGCGGATGTTGGCCCTTTCGATGCCCTTGATTTTCCTGGCGGCGCTGACGGCGGCGGTACCGGCCTCGCGGCTGGTGCTGCGACAGTCTCCGGCCGCCCTGTTGCGGGAGTTTTAGAATGAATGCGCTGGCGGGGTGCAGGGCGATGGCGGCGGTCGCGCTGCTCTGGCTGGGGCTCTTGGAGGCCGCTGGGCAGGTGCGAACCGCGGCGGCCGACTATCCCGCCATCAGCGGACCCTGCGACCTGGTTTTTCCCCAGGATCACGGCCCGCACCCGGCCTACCGCACGGAATGGTGGTACTATACCGGCAACCTGGAAAGTAAGGCCGGGCGCCGCTTCGGCTACCAGCTGACCTTTTTCCGCTCGCGGCTCAGGCCCGACACGGGGGAAAGCACCCAAACGGCCTCGGCCTGGCGCACCCCGCACCTCTTTCTGGCCCATGCCGCCGTGTCGGACCCTGCCACCGGCCGGTTTTGGTTTGCCGATCGCCTGTCGCGCGCCGCCTTGGGCATGGCCGGCGCCAGCCGGGAAGGGGACGGGGTGCGGGTGGTGCTGCGAAACTGGTCGGCCCACCTCCAGCCCCGGGTGCATCGCCTGGAAGCGGCCGCCGATGATTTTCGCCTGGACCTGACCCTGGTGCCGCTCAAAGCGCCCGTTGCCCACGGCGACCGGGGATACAGCCGCAAGGGGCCGGCGCCTGAGCAGGCCAGCTGCTACTACTCGTTTACCCGCCTGAAAACCTCCGGCCGGCTGGCGGCCGGGGGTGAGGAGTGGCCGGTCAGCGGCCTCAGCTGGATGGACCACGAATTCAGCTCCGCTCCCCTGGCCAGCGGTCTGGTCGGTTGGGACTGGTTCAGCCTGCAGCTCTCCGACGGCAGCGATCTGATGCTCTATCTGCTGCGCCAGGCCGATGGCAGCTTCAGCCCCTCATCAGGCGGCACCTTCGTGGCGCCGGACGGCAGCCCGCGTCCGCTTTTCGCGGCGGATGTGGTCGTCACCCCCCTGGCCACCTGGAAAAGCCCCGCCAGCGGGGCGATCTATCCGGCCCGCTGGCGGGTGCAGGTGCACTCGCTGGACCTCGATCTGACGGTTGCCCCCAGCATGCCCGCGCAGGAGCTTCAAACCCCGGAAACCACGGGGGTGACCTACTGGGAAGGCAGCGTCGACGCCACCGGCAGGGTCGGCCGAAAGCCGCTCAGCGGCCGCGGGTTCGTGGAACTGACGGGCTACGCCAAGCCCTTTGACGCCCCCCTGTGACCCACCACCCCCGCGCGGGTCAGTCCGCCACCCGGCCCACCAGCGCCTGGACGGCTTGCAGGTAAGCTTCCAGGCCGTGGAGGAAAATGTCGTTGTGGTTGGCAGCGGGAATCGGCAGCAGGGTTTTGTCGGAGGCCGGCGAGGCGTCGTAGAGGGCCTGCCCGTCGCTGAAGGGGATGATGTGGTCATGCTCGGCGTGGATGATCAGGGTCGGGCGGTCAAAACCGCGGATCTTGTCGATGTTGTCAAAAATCTGCAACCCCTGGACGCCGATAACATCGGTGTCGACCCCCAGCAGGCGGAGGAGCGGAGCGGCGAAGGCAAACCCGCTTTCGATGATCAGGCCGGCGATCGCATCCCGGCACCCGGCCGCCAGGGCCAGCGCCGAAGCGCTGCCCAGCGAGCGGCCCATGGCCAGCAGCGGACCGCCCCAGCCCTTGCCGGCCAGGTAATCGCGGACAAACCCGAAGACCGCGTGGGCATCCTGCATCATGGTGCTGACGCTCGGGCGGCCGCCTGAACGCCCATAGCCGCGGTAATCGACCACCAGAAAATTGATGCCCAGTCGGGCGTAAAGGGGGCCCAGATCATCGTAGTCGGCCACGATTTCGCCGTTGCCGTGGAAAAAAAGCAGGGTCGCGGCCGTGGCACCGGCGGGGTGCAGACGGGCGCCGAGGGAAACCCCGGGGGCCACCGGAACCGTCAGGTCGACGCTGCCCTCCGGTGCGGCGGCGGCCCGGGGGTCGGGACGTGGATGGAAGAGGTGCCGCAGGATTTCGGGGTGGTCCAGGGGGGTGTAGTCGATGGCCGGCAGATTAACCATGGGATACCTCCAAAGGGTGGGACTGGTAAGGGGCGCTCATGCCAGTGCAACCCAGCGGTGGGAGATGCGCTGGGCGTCGAGCGTCACCAGTGCAACCGTGGCGGCCTGGCTGCCGCGCGGCAGCACGGCGGACCCGGGGTTGAGCAGTAAAACGCCGTTTCGGGTCTCGGCCGCCGGCCGGTGGGTATGGCCGCTGACCACCAACCGAATGTCGGCGGCGGCCGGGTCCAGGTCAAGGGTCGAAAGGTCGTGGCGCATATAGACCTGCAGGCCGCCAAGGGTCACGATTTCAGCCGGCGGCAGGTCGGCCGCCCAGCGGCCGCGGTCCATATTGCCGCGCACGGCGATCACCGGCGCCAGGCGCTGAAGAGCGTCGAAAACCGCCGGGGTATCGATGTCGCCGGCATGCAGGATCGCATCCACCCGCCGAAAGGCGTCGATCACCGGCGGCGGCAGGTGGCCGTGGGTGTCGGAAATCACCCCCAGCAGAAGGCGTTGGCGGTTTTTTAAGGTGGCGATCATTTTAAAGGGTCCGTGACCGGGTGCGGTTTTCACGGCGGTCATGCATTTGGCCTTTTTCAGGCCCGATGACCCAAGCGCTCCCGGCGGTGCAAAACGGCTTCCAGGCGCGCCAAGACCAGGGAGCAGGTCAGGGTCAGCAGCAGGTAGAGCAGGGTGACCGTGATCCAGACCTCGAAGGTCATGAAAGTCGCCGACATCAGCTCCATGCCCTGAAAGGTCAGCTCTTGGATGGAGATCACCGAAACGATGGCCGAGTCCTTGATGGTGGAGATGAACTGGCCCCCTAGAGGCGGCAGGATGCGCTTGATGGCCTGCGGCAGGATGACGTGGCGCATGAGCTGCCAGCGCCCCATGCCCAGGGCATGGCCGGCCTCCCACTGGCCGCGTTCGATGGACTGGATCCCGGCGCGCACGATTTCGGTGATGTAGGCCCCCTCGAAGATCGACAGGGTGATCAGGGCCGACAGAAACGGGGCGATCAGATCGGGCGGCGCCAGGCAGAAAGCCAGCAGCGACTGGGTGGCCGGGGAGCTGTTGCGCACAAAATCCTCCACCC
This sequence comes from Desulfobacterales bacterium, assembly GCA_049284575.1. Classification (GTDB taxonomy): domain Bacteria; phylum Desulfobacterota; class Desulfobacteria; order Desulfobacterales; family JAABRJ01; genus JAABRJ01. The sequence goes on along the minus strand of JBAPYE010000219.1, from coordinate 7,498 downwards.
CGAGGATCGGCATGATCTGGTCGCTGACAAAATAGTAGAAGATGAATATCAGAACCAGGGGCGGCAGATTGCGGCAGATTTCAACGTAGCTGCGACCGATCAGGCGATAAAAAAGACTGTGGCTGACCCGCCAGAGTCCCATCACAAGGCCGATCAGGCTGGCCAGCAGGGTCCCCCAGATGCTGAGCCGCACGGTGTTGAAAAAGCCCTGCATCAGCAGGTTGGGCACCCAGCGGGCGCTTTCCTGATCATACCGGAAAAGAAACTGGGGCAGCACGCCCCAGTTCCAGTTGTAGTGCAGCCCCACCTTGACGCGGTAGGACAGGTAAACGCCGAAGACGGCCAGTAGGGCGAGCAGCACCAGATCCAGCGGTGTGATTTTGCGTTTGAATATGACCAATGGCCCGTCCTGTCAGCGCTCGGGTAAGGGGTGCGGCAATAAATGATGCCACAAGATGGATGTGGCATCATTTTTTCCGGGGCCCTGCTGCACGGCGCATGCCGCGGGAATGCCTTCTGCCGGGGCCCCTACTTCACCAGCTTCTCCCAGTCCTTGGTTTCAAACCAGTAGTGCTTGCGCTCCTTGAGCCACCCCTCGGCGGTGACCAGGCGGATCCAGTTGTTGAATAAATTCAGGGTGTCCGGGTCGCCCTTGCGCACCGCGAAGCCGATGGGCTCTTTGGTGAAATTTTCCGCCAGGGGCATGAAGAGCGCATCGGGGTATTCGACGGCGTAAAAAGCCGGGGTCGGGGCGTTGCCGACGGCCGCGTGAACCCGGCCGTTGAGAAGTTCCTGGTAGACCTGGGCCTCGGAGTCAAACTGGCGCAGCTCGGCCTGGGGCATGAACTTCTGGACGGCCATGACCGAGGTGGCGCCGAGTTTGGCCGCCAGGATGATTTCGGGACGGTTGAAATCCTCTACGCTGTTGAATCCTTTTGCTTTTTCCTTGTGCGCGACCATCGACATGCCGGTGTAGTCGTAGGGGATGCTGAAGTTGACCTTGAGGTTGCGGGCGGGGAGAATGCCCATCCCGCCGATGATCACGTCAAATTTTCCGGTAATCAGGGCCGGAATGATGCCGGACCACTTGGTGGGCACAAATTCGATCTTGACGCCCATGTCTTCCGCCAGGCGGGTGGCCACGTCGATTTCAAACCCGATCAGCTGCCCGGTTTTGTCCTTCATGGCCCAGGGAACGAAGGTGTCCATGCCGACCCGCAGTGAGCCGCGCTTGAGCACCGTCTCGATGGTGCTTTCGCTGGAGAGCTCCTGCTGCAGTTTGCCCGCCAGGGCCACGCGGCCGGCTCCCAGGAGGAGCGCCGCAACGGCCAGCAGGGCGGTGGCGCGAAGGTGCTGTGTTTTCATTGTCGTAATCTCCTTATTCTTTAGGGTGATATGCCACGTGATCGATCTGCCGGGTGACGCGTATCGGCTTTTCCCCGGCTGAAGCGGTCGATCGCGTTCAGGTCCTGATCTGCAAACGGGCCTCCATGATGTTGACTGCCACGGACAGGGTGATGGTCATCACCAGATAGACCGCCGCCACCACAAACCAGACTTCAAAAACCATGAAAGTTTCCGAGACGATCGCCTGCCCCTGCATGGTGAGGTCGTAAATGGCGATGGTGCTCACCAGGGCGGAGTCCTTGACCAGGGAAATTGCCTGGCTGGTAAGCGGCGGCAGGATTCGGCGCAGCGCCTGGGGCAGGATCACCAGACGATAGCAGTGGAGGGTCCTCAGACCCAGGCTGCGGGCGGCCTCCCACTGGCCGCGCTGGATGGAGACGATTCCGGCCCGCAGAATTTCCGATGCGTAGGCGCCTTCAAAGAGGCTCAGGGCCAGGACGGCCGACGCGAAGCGGCCGAACCCCAATACGGGCGAAAGCACGAAATAGATGAAAAACAGCTGCACTAGCAGGGGGGTGTTGCGAACGATTTCCAGGTAAGTGCGGGCCACCAAGCGGGCCACCAGGGAGTCAGAGAGCCGGAAAAAGGCCGTGAGCAACCCGAAGCAGAAGGCCAGGACCAAACTTACGGCGGTGATCTGCAGTGTAACGAAGATGCCCGTCACGAGAGGCCCGGCGATCAGGCGGCCGTCCTGGAGCACGAAAAAATAGCGGGGGATCTGGTACCACTGCCAGTTGTAGCCCAGTTGGGTGGAGCCGCGGGCGATCAGCCAGACTAGGGCCGCCGTCACCCCCAAAAACTTGAGGCCATCGATGAGGGTTTGCCGGGTCGGTTTAAACCGGCCGCTTGAACGTGCTGTGATGTCGGACACCGGCATTTTCTCGGGTATCGAGGGGCTGGGGGTTTGGAAAACCGCTCCTCTGCCGCAGGCATGAAGGCATCAGAAGCAGCAGGCACCCCAGCCTCACCATCTGGTGAAACGTTGTGAGTTCAACCCCGCCGGCATGACGGGGGGGTGTGCTATTCTCGATATCTGGCTTTACTCGCGTCACCCCAATTGAGCGCAATCGTAACAACTCCCCGTTGGCTTGTAAAGAGGCGCCCGCAGGGAGAGTTGACGCGCTGGCCCGGGGCGGCACCCCGAGCAGCGCTCCGCGCAAAAATTCCGGCGGAACTTCGTGGACGCGGACGGGTGCCGCCTGGCCCATTTGGCGGACCGCTCTTTACAACGCCAAATACCGGTGCTTATATTGAAACTTAAAAAAGGCCGCCACCGGCGGCTCCCTGCTCCCGAACGGGCAGGGGTGTTCAAGTGGGGGAGGCGTCATTTGCAGAAATCATTCATCTTATCTGATATGACCAAGCCATCCGGACCGGATAGCAGGCAGCGTCCTCCCAAGGAGGGTTCATGAGTGCCAACGTTCCTGAATTGGAGGAGGGGGTGGCCTCCGAAACTCGTGAAGAGGTGACCGAACCACCCCTTTACAAGGTCCTCCTGCACAACGACAACTACACCACGATGGAATTTGTGGTGGAAATCCTCATGGCGATCTTCAAGAAGGCCCCCGAGGATGCCGCCCGCATCATGCTCAATGTGCACCACAAGGGTATCGGCGTTTGCGGCATCTACACCTTCGAGGTGGCCGAGACCAAAGTTGATGCGGTTCACAGCATCGCCCGCGAGCATGGATTTCCGCTCAAGTGCAGCATGGAGAAAGAATGATGATAAGCAAAGAACTGAGCGCAACGCTGGGATTCGCCGTCCGTGACGCCAAAAAACGACGTCACGAGCATGTGTGCCTTGAACATGTACTGTTTGCGATTCTGCACGACTCGGAGGGCATCGACATCATCGAGAACTGCGGTGGCAACGTCGAAACCCTGAAGACCGAGCTGGAAGCGTTTTTCAAGGAGCGCATGGAACCGATCACCGAAGGCACCGAGTATGTTCTCCAGCAGACTATCGGCTTTCAGCGGGTCATCCAGCGGGCGGTCAACCACGCCCGATCCGCCGAGAAGCCGGAAGTGGTCGTGGGGGACATTTTGGCATCGATTTTTCAGGAAAAAGACTCCCACGCCGCCTTTTTTCTGCAGTCCCAGGGGATCACGCGCCTGGATGTGCTCGAATACATCTCCCACACCCTCACCAAACCGCCCTTCGAGAACGGTCCGCCGCAGTCGCTGAAACAGGAGTCGGGAGACCAGAAGAAAAAAACGGACCCCCTCGAGGCCTTTACGATCGACCTGGTTCAGCGGGCCGCCGAAGGCAAAATCGACCCCCTGATCGGCCGTGAATTGGAACTCGAGCGCACCCTGCAGGTGCTCTGCCGTCGGCGTAAAAACAACCCGGTTTTTGTCGGCGACCCCGGCGTGGGCAAGACCGCCATGGCCGAGGGCTTGGCCACCCGGATCTTCGAGGGCCGTGTCCCCGACCTGCTCAAGGGCGTCCGCATCTACTCCCTTGATTTGGGCGGGATGCTGGCCGGCACCAAGTTTCGCGGGGATTTCGAGCAGCGCTTGAAGGGCGTGCTGGCTGCCCTGCAGAAAGAAAAGGACGCAATTCTCTTCATCGACGAGATTCACACGATCGTCGGGGCGGGCGCCACCAGCAGCGGCTCCATGGACGCTTCCAACATTCTCAAACCGGCCCTTTCGACCGGTGAGTTGCGCTGCATCGGCTCCACCACCTACGAGGAGTACAAAAACCATTTCGAGAAGGACCGCGCCCTGTCCCGGCGGTTTGAAAAAATCGAGATCGCGGAACCCTCGGTTCCCGAAACCGTCAAGATTCTGCGGGGGCTGAAGGACGTCTACGAGGAGCACCACGGCTTCGTATACACCGATGCCGCGCTCAAGGCCGCCGCCGAGCTCTCGGCCAAGCATATCAACGACCGCTACCTGCCGGACAAGGCGATCGATGTGATCGACGAGGCCGGGGCCTTCATCCGGCTTAGCGGCAGCGCCACCCGCCGCAAGATTCACACCGCCGACATCGAAAAAATCGTCGCCAAGATGGCGCGAATCCCCACCCGCAGCATCTCGGCTTCCGACAAGGGCAAACTGGAAAACCTCGAGGAGCGGATCCGCGGGGTGGTGTTCGGCCAGGAAGATGCCATCCGTTCCCTGGTCGCGGCCATCAAGCGCTCGCGCGCCGGCCTGCGGACCCCGGGCAAACCGGTGGGGTCCTTTCTGTTCACCGGCCCCACCGGGGTGGGCAAGACCGAGGTTGCCCGCCAGGTGGCGGCCAAGTTGGGGGTGCACTTCATGCGCTTCGACATGAGCGAGTACATGGAGAAGCACACCGTGGCGCGCCTGATCGGTGCCCCCCCGGGCTACATCGGCTTCGATCAGGGCGGGCTGCTGACCGACGGCATCCGCAAAAACCCATACAGCGTCCTGCTGCTGGACGAAATCGAGAAGGCCCACCCGGATCTTTTCAATATTCTGCTGCAGGTTCTGGACTATGCCACCCTGACCGACAACAACGGTAAGAAAGCCGACTTTCGCAACGTGATCGTCATCATGACCTCCAATGCCGGCGCCCGCGAAATGAGCGTCCGTAGCATCGGCTTCGGCGAAGATAAGAAAGATACCGCCACCAAGGGGCACAAGGCCATCGAACGCTACTTCAGCCCCGAGTTCCGCAACCGCCTGGACGGCATCATCACCTTCAATGCGCTGACGGTGGCGGTGATGGAGCGCATCGTGGACAAGTTCATCGACGAGGTCAACGGTCAGCTGCTGACCCGCAAGGTGACCCTGACGCTTTCCGACGCCATGCGCACCTGGCTGGCCAAGAAGGGCTACGACCCGATTTACGGCGCCAGGCCGCTGGCGCGCCTGATTCAGGTGGAAATCAAGGATGCCCTGGCCGACGAGATCCTCTTCGGGCGCCTGGCCAAAGGCGGCGGGGTTTTAGTGAACCTCGAAAAAAACAAACCGGCCTTCGTCTTTTCCTGAGAAGCCGGCCGGTCTGCCCGCCAACCCTGATCTAACAACCTCGCAGGTCACCTCCCGACAAGGGCCGGTGGCCTGTGTCGTTTGGTGCGCCGCATGCCGATCTTCCTGCTCTCCGAAAAGCTGATCTTTCCCGCTCCGCAACTGGCGCGTGAAGATGGGCTGCTGGCGATTGGGGGCGACCTGAGCCCCCAGCGGCTGCTGCTGGCCTACCGGTCGGGGATTTTTCCGTGGTTCTCGGCCGGCGAGCCGATCCTGTGGTGGTCGCCCGACCCGCGCCTGGTGCTTTACCCCGGTGAGCTCCGGCTGTCGCGTTCGCTGCGGCGCACCCTCAGGCGCGGGCTTTACCGGGTCACTGCCGACCGGGCCTTCGAGCGTGTCATCCGCGAATGCGCCGTGGTGCGCCTGGAAAAGGGCGAGCCGACCTGGATCGTTGAGGAAATGGTGGCCGCTTACTGTCGTCTCCACCAGGCGGGTTTTGGCCATTCCATCGAGGTCTGGCAGGACCGACGGCTGGTGGGCGGTCTTTACGGGGTCTCCCTGGGGCGCTGCTTTTTCGGGGAATCCATGTTTTCACGGGCCCGCGACGCCTCCAAAACCGGTCTGGTCGCGCTCGCCGGCTTTCTCGCCGGCCACGGTTTCGCCATGATCGACTGCCAGGTGACCACCGCGCACATGCTGGTGCTGGGGGCCCGTGAGGTGCCCCGCGACCGCTTTTTGAGCAACCTGCAAAAGGCCCTGGCCGCCCCGACCCTGCGAGGCCCCTGGGGACTTCACGGTGAGGCCCCCAGCGGAACCGGACCGCTGGAGGGCTCCGATGACTGCAACCCAAAGGAGGACACCCCGCCATGAGACCCGATTGTCTTTTCTGCCGAATCACCCGTGGGGAAACCGAGACCGAATTTCTCCTGGAAGACGAGACGCTCACCGTCTTTCGCGACATCCATCCCCATGCCCCGGTGCATCTGCTGATCGTTCCCAAAAAACACATCCGCGGCATCAACGACCTGACCGCCGGGGACGGGCGGATCGCGGCCGACATGATCCTGGCGGGCCGCGAGATGGCCCGGCGCACGGGGATCGCAGAATCGGGCTACAAACTCTTTTTCAATGTGGAGGCCGGCGGCGGTCAGGTGATTTTTCACCTCCATTTGCACCTGGTGGGGGGCTGGCGTTAAAGGGGTGCGGCCGGATAACCGTTGAAAAACCGGCCCCGCTTTCCTATAGTGAGGCGTCGCCGATCGGCCCCCAAGCCACAGACGAGGGTGTGCGCATGTACACGACCTACTTCGGTCTCACGGAAAAGCCCTTCAAGCTGGTGCCCAACCCGGCCTATCTGTTTTTGAGCCGCAGCCACGAGGAGGCCCTGGCGCACCTTGCCTACGCCCTTGCCGAGGGCGACGGCTTTCTGCTGATCACCGGCGAGGTGGGGACCGGCAAGACCACCCTCTGCCGGGCTTTCCTGGAGCGCCTGGAGCCTTCGGTGGAGGCCGCCCTGATTTTCAACCCGCGCCTGGATGCGGTGCAGCTGCTCAAGGCGGTCAACGACGAGTTTGAAATCGACGCATCGGCCGACACCGTCAAAGGGCTGGTGGATGTCTTCAACGCCTTTCTGCTGCGCATGTGGGCTGAGGGTCGCAAGGTGGTCGTGCTGATCGACGAGGCCCAGAACCTCAACCGTGAGGTCCTCGAGCAGCTGCGGCTGCTGTCCAATCTGGAGAGCACCCACAGCAAGCTGCTGCAGATCATTCTAGTGGGCCAGCCGGAGCTGGAAACCCTGCTGGCGACCCACGGCCTGCGGCAGCTGCGCCAGCGGATCAGCCTGGCCTGCCGCCTGCGGCCGCTTGACCTGCAGGAGACGAGACGATACATCGCCCATCGCCTGAGCCTGGCCGGCGGAAGTCTTGCGGCGCTCTTCTCACCGATCGCCATTCGGATGATTCACCGCTATTCAGGCGGCGTCCCGCGGCTGATCAACATGGCCTGCGACCGGGCGCTGCTGACGGCCTTCGGGTCCGATCGGCCCCGCGTGTCGGGGTTTGCCGCCTGGAGGGCGCTGCGCGAGATTCGGTTTGAACCCGGCGGATGGCGACCGCTGCGCGGGTGGCCGCGGCATTTGGCGGCGGGGCTAGCG
>JBAPYE010000218.1:0-2496 GCA_049284575.1 Desulfobacterales bacterium | reverse complement strand
CAAAAACGCCTTTGCCCCGGGGCCCGACGCGGCCGTGGGGCAGGTCCGCGGCCGCCACGTGCTGCTGGTGGACGATGTGTTCACCACCGGGGCCACCGTCGAGGCCTGCGCGCGGGTCCTGCTCGATGCCGGCGCCCAGGCGGTGACGGTCCTGACCGTGGCCCGGACCCTTTGACGGCGGGGGTGCGGCCCCCGCGCCGGGAGAAGACCCCCGGGCAGGAACGCCCATGGAATCCAAAATCGTTTCCCGTGCGGTCCTTCTGGCGCGCTTGCAAGGTCTGCGGCAGCTCGGGCGGCGGGTCGTTTTCACCAACGGCTGTTTCGACATCCTGCATGCCGGTCATGTGCGCTACCTGCAGGCGGCCCGCGCCTGCGGCGACTGCCTGGTGGTGGGGCTCAACTCCGATCCCTCGGTGACGGCCATCAAGGGCCCCCAACGCCCGATTGTCAGCCAGCAGCATCGGGCGGCGGTGTTGGCCGCGCTGGCCTGCGTGGACTTTGTGACCCTGTTTGACCGGCCCGAGCCCGGGGGACTGATCGCGGCGGTCCGACCGGATGTTCTGGTCAAGGGCGCCGACTGGGCCGAAGCGCGGATTGTCGGGGCCGGCGAGGTCAAGGCCGCCGGGGGGCAGGTGGTTCGGATTGCACTCGAGCCCGGCATCTCCACCAGCGAGATCATCGGCCGGATCGTGCAGCGATACTGCTGAAAAACCCGGTGCCGGCATGTTTTTCAGCCGAGCGGCGGCTTCAGCCTATCAGTGGGACGTCATGATATTCAGAACCCGGGAGGCCCTGGGGTTTTTTCAGTTTCCCCACCTGGCCCAGCAGCCCGAAATCCGGCACGCGCTGTTTACCCGATTGGGAGGCTGCAGCCGGGGCGCCTGTCGGGGGCTCAACGTGGGCATCGACTGCGGCGAGGATCGCGCGGCGGTCGATGCCAACCGGCAGCTGCTGGTGCGCGCGGTCGGCGGCGGGCAGTTGGTGGGGCTGCGTCAGACGCATGGGACGGGTATTTGGGGTTTCACCCGGGACGACCCCGACCACCGCTCGCTGCAGGAGCCCGCGCCACTGGCCGACGGCGCGGTTACCGACGTTCCCGGCCGCCTGCTGCTGATCCAGGTGGCCGACTGCCAGAGCGTCATGCTCTACGACCCCCGGCGCCGGGTGGTGGCCAATCTGCACTGCGGTTGGCGGGGCAGCGTCGCCAATATCCTCGGCCGCGCCGTCGGGGTCATGCAGGCGCGTTTCGGCTGCCACCCCGAGACCCTCATGGCCGGCATCGGGCCCTCGCTGGGGCCGTGCTGCGCGGAGTTTGTCCATTACCGCAGCGAGATTCCGGAAAAATTCTGGGGGTATCGGATCGGGCGCAACCATTTCGACTTCTGGGCGATTTCCCGGGACCAGCTGCGCGCCGCCGGTCTGCTGGAAGCCCGGATCGCGTGCAGCCAGATGTGCACGCGCTGCAATCCCCATCTGTTTTTTTCCTATCGCCACGCCCGGGATACCGGCCGGTTTGCCACCGTCATCGGGTTGGTTGAACCCTAGCGCGCGCTGGGGAATGGTTGGATTTAAAAGGATTTTTCACGCGTTCAGCAACGGTAGCGCCCATGATCCAGACCAACACGCAAGTTCTCTGGAACCAGGCGGTTGCCCCCGCCTGTTACCGCCTGGGGCTGGCATGCGGCGGGGAGTTGACCGCCGCCCGGCCCGGTCAGTTCGTCATGCTGCGCCCGACAGCGCAGCTCAGTCCGCTCCTGCGGCGGCCCTTCTCGATCCACGGCCTGATTACAACCGAACAGGGCGTCGGCGGCATCCAGATCCTCTACAAGGTGGTCGGGGAGGGGACCCGCCTGCTGTCCCGGCTCGGCGCCGGCAGTTCGCTGGACGTGCTGGGCCCCCTGGGCAGCCGTTTCCGGATGGCCCGGCCGGGGCAGCGGATTGTAATTGCCGCCGGCGGCATCGGCGTGGCACCGCTGACCTTTCTGGCCGCGGAACTGATCAGCGGCGGGTGCGATCCGGGCGACATAACGGTTTTCATCGGCGGGCGGACCCGTGCAGAGCTGCTCTGCCGTCAGGATTTCGAGGCGTTGGGGATTGCCGTGCACCTGACGACCGATGACGGTTCGGCCGGTGATGCCTGCCTGGTGACGCACCCCCTGGAGGCCGCCGTCGCCCGCCGGCCGCCGGACATCCTTTACGCCTGCGGCCCCTCGGCCATGCTGGCGTGCATCGTGGGGATCGCGGAAAAATTCGGGGTTCGCTGCCAGGTGTCGATTGAAAGCCTGATGGCCTGCGGGATGGGCGCCTGCCTGGGCTGTGCGGTGGTCGGCCGGCAGCCCGGCGGGCGCATCCTGCATGCCTGTCTGGACGGACCGGTGCTCGACGCCGCCGAGCTGCAGTTTTGAGGCCGTCGGGGCGGCCCGCGAAATTCTCCGCCGTGAATGGCCCGCGACCACCCGGTCGCAGGGGGCGGCCGCCGCTGTTGTCCTGCATACC
>JBAPYE010000217.1:0-10498 GCA_049284575.1 Desulfobacterales bacterium | reverse complement strand
TAGAAAGTCAAAGTGCTGCAGGAAAACCTGCCCGGTTTGCCCGATACGGCCCGGATCAGCGTAATGCCGCAGCAAAAATTTAGCGCCGGCGGCGTTCGAAGGATCGACCCGACGCGAGTTCCACTTTGCATTTCAACCCAAAGGATTGCCCCATGACCTCTCTGAATCGACGACCCAAGCCGCTGAAGGCTCCCATGAAGATCATGCTCCTGTGCGCCGTGGCCGGTCTGGCTTTCGGCTGCGATGAGCAGAACAGCTACGTGGCGCCGCCGCCGCCCAAGGTGACCGTGGCCCTGCCGCTGCAGGAGGATGTCACCGACTACCTGGAGTTCACCGGCACCACCGAGGCGGTTGAAACCGTGGAGATGCGCGCCCGGGTGTCCGGTTTCCTGCAAAGCATTCACTTCACCCCCGGAACCCACGTCAGTCAGGGGGACCTGCTGTTGGTAATCGACCCGCGCGAGTACGTCGCCGATCTGGACGCCGCCCAGGCCGAGGTCCAGAGTGCCCAGGCCAAGGTGCAATGGGCCCAGATCGAACTGGAGCGGGCCCAGCGGCTGTTCCAACAGCGCGCCGGAGCCGAGGCCGATGTGGTCAGATGGCGCGGGGAGCGGGATGTGGCGGCTGCGGCCGTCGCCCGGGGCAAGGCGCGGGTCGCAAGGGCCCAGCTCAACCTGGACTATACGCGGGTGACGGCGCCGATTTCCGGCCGGGTCAGCCGCAATTACGTGGATTTGGGCAATCTGGTGGGGGAAGGAGAGCCCACCCTGTTGACCACGATCACCCACTTCGACCCGATTTACGCCTACTTCAACCTCAACGAGCGCAACCTCCTCAAGGTGATGAGCGAATACCGCAAGCAGGCGGCAGAGAGGGGATTCAACCCCAAAACGGCGCCCGCCCGGGATATCGGCGTGCCCCTGGGAATGGGGTTGGCCACCGAGCAGGGCTATCCCCATGAGGGCCGTCTCGATTTTGCCGAATCCGGCGTCGACCCCGGCACCGGCACCTTGCAGTTGAGAGGGGTTTTCCCCAACCCCGGCGGGGTGCCGGTAATCCTGCCGGGGCTTTTCGCACGGGTGCGGATGCCGATCGGAGAGCGCGAGGGGGCCCTGATGGTGACCGAACGCGCCATCGGCAGCGACCAGGTGGGCCGCTACCTGATGGTGATCGATGCTGAAAACAGGGTGGACAAGCGGCCGGTTCAAATCGGGCAGGTGGTTGACGGCCTGGTGGTGATCACTGAGGGTCTCAGGGCGGGTGAACGGGTGGTGGTCAACGGTATCCAGCGGGCCCGGCCCGGGGCCAAGGTCGATCCGGAGGAGACCGATATGGGCAGCCTCAAGACCTCCGCGCTCAAGGCGGCCCTTGAGGTCCAGCAGAGCGCCCCGCAGACAGATGCAGACGCCGGCTCCGCCGCCGACAAAGGTCAAACATCCCAGAAGCCCTAAAGAGGGGAGCCATGTTCTCAAAGTTATTTATCGAACGCCCGATCTTTGCCAGCGTCATCTCCATCGTGATCGTCATTGCGGGTGTCGTCTCTTTCGGTGTCCTGCCGGTGGCGCAGTACCCGGAGATCACGCCGCCGACCGTATCCGTATCGGCCGTCTATCCCGGCGCCAATGCCCAGGTGGTCGCCGAAACCGTCGCGGCGCCCATCGAGCAGCAGGTCAACGGCGTCGAGAACATGATCTACATGTCGTCCACCAGCGCCAGCGACGGTTCCTACGACCTCACGGTCAGCTTCGAGGTGGGCACCGACCTGGACATGGCCCAGGTGCTGGTCCAGAACCGGGTGAGCCTGGCCGAGCCCACTCTGCCCGAGGAGGTGGTCCGCCAGGGGATCAGCACCAAAAAGAAGTCCACCAACATCCTCCTGCTCGCCTCGCTCTTCTCCCCGGACGGCCGCTTCGACGAGCTTTACCTCGTCAATTTCGCGACATTGAGGTTGCGAGACGTGCTGAGCCGCATCCGGGGCGTCGGTGAGGTCATGATTTTTCCCGCCAGCGACTATGCCATGCGCGTCTGGCTGGACCCCCGCAAGCTCAAGAGCCGCAGTCTGACCACCGAAGACGTGCTCGCCGCCCTCCGCGAGCAAAACATTCAGGTGGCCGCCGGCCAGATCGGCCAGCCGCCGGCGCCGGCAGGTCAGAACTTTCAATACACGGTCAACGTGCTGGGGCGCCTGTCGGACATCGAGCAGTTCGAAGAGATCATTGTCAAGACCGCCGAAGGCGGCCGCATCACCCGGCTCAAGGACGTGGCCCGCATCGAGCTGGGCGGCCGGACCTACAGCATCACCTCCAGCAAGAGCGGCACGCCCTCCGCCAGCCTGCTGCTCTACCAGCTTCCCGGCGCCAACGCCCTGGCGGTGGCACAAGAGGTAAAGTCCGCCCTGAAGGAAATGAGCGCGGCCTTTCCCGAAGGCCTGACCTACGAAATTCCCTACGACACCACGATCTTCGTTGAGACCTCGATCAGGGAAGTCTACGTCACGCTCTTCCAGGCGGCCCTGCTGGTGTTCCTGGTGCTCTTCATCTTTCTCCAGGACTGGCGGGCCACCGTGGTGCCGGCGGTGACCATACCGGTCTCTCTCGTCGGCACCCTGGCGGTCATGCTGGCCATGGGGTTCTCCCTCAACATGCTGACCCTCTTCGGCCTGGTGCTGGCCATCGGCATCGTGGTGGACGACGCCATCGTCGTGGTGGAGTCCACCGCCTACCACATCGAGCGCGGTAAGCCCCCCAGGGAGGCCGCCATCCAGGCCATGAGCGAGGTGTCCGGGCCGGTGGTGGCCACCACCCTGGTGCTGCTCGCCGTTTTCGTGCCGGCGGCCTTTCTGCCCGGCATTACCGGCCAGCTCTACCGCCAGTTCGCCCTGACCATCGCCATCTCCACCATTTTCAGCTCCATCAACGCCCTGACCATGAGCCCGGCCCTGGCGGCGCTGCTGCTGCGGCCCCCGAAGGAGAAGAAGAACGCCTTCTTCCGGGGTTTCGACGCTCTGTTTCAGAAAACCGAAAACGGCTACCTCGCCGTGGCCAAAATCCTGACCCGGCGGACGGCGATCGTCATGCTGCTCTATCTGGTGCTGCTGGGGGTCACCGGCTGGCGCTTCGCGCTGCTTCCCACCGGGTTCCTGCCCACCGAGGATCAGGGCTACCTGATCGCCAACGTTCAACTGCCCGACGCCGCCTCGCTGCAACGCACAGACGCGGTTCTCAAGCGGATCGACGGCATCCTTGAAGAAACGGCGGGCGTTCAGAACTGGGTTTCTTTGGGCGGTTACTCGGTTATTGACGGGACCAACGCATCCAATGCGGCCACGATCTTCATCACGATGACGCCCTGGGACGAGCGCGGCGACCCCTCACTGCGGCAGGAAGCCATTATGGGGGCGATCCAGGCGCAGCTGTTTCAAATTCAGGAAGCCATTGCCTTTGTCTTCACACCGCCGGCGATCCCCGGTCTGGGGGTGGCGGGCGGCTTTCAGATGCAGCTTCAGGACAGGGCCGACGTGGGGCTTCCGGAGCTGCAGAAAATGGTCGACGAGATCCTCCAGGACGGCAACGCCCAGGCCGGTCTGACCGGGCTCAACAGCACCTTCCGGGCCGATGTGCCCCAGATCTTTGCCGAAGTTGACCGCACCAAGGCCAAGACCCTGGGCGTTCCCCTGACAAGTGTCTTCAATACCATGCAGGCCTATCTGGGTTCGGCCTACGTCAACGATTTCAATAAGTTCGGCCGCACCTGGCAGGTGCAGGTGCAGGCGGATCATGAGTTCCGGAACAAGCCGGAAGACATCCGTCAGCTGGACGTGCGTGACGCCTCGGGAAACATGGTGCCGCTGGGGACGCTGATCAGCGTCGACCAGGTCCTGGGGCCCCAGACGATCCAGCGTTACAACCTCTACCCGTCGGCTTCCATCACGGGCGGTGCCGCGCCGGGTTTCAGCTCCGGCCAGGCGCTCGACCTGATGGAGCAGCTGGCCGACACCAAACTGCCCCCCTCCATGGGCTACGAATGGACCGGAATGTCCTACCAGGAGAGACAAGTCGGTTCGGAGGCGATTGTCGTCTTCGCCCTGGCCATTGTTCTGGTTTTCCTGGTGCTGGCGGCCCAGTACGAGAGCTGGACCAGCCCCACGGCGGTTATCCTGGTGGTGCCGCTGGCGGTGCTGGGCACCGTGGTCGCGCTGATTATGCGGGGGATGGACAACAACGTCTATACCCAGATCGGCATCGTGCTGCTGATCGCGCTGGCCAGCAAAAACGCCATTCTGATTGTCGAGTTCGCCTCGGAGCAGCGCGCCAAGGGGCTGGGCATCAAGGAGGCGGCTGTGGAGGCGGCCAAACTGCGCTTCCGGCCGATCCTGATGACGTCGATCTCCTCCATTACCGGCTTTATGCCGCTGGTGGTGGCATCCGGAGCCGGGGCCGCCAGCCGGCAGGCCATCGGGCTTGCGGTGGTTGGCGGTATGGCCGCCGCCACAATCATGTCCCTGCTGTTTACGCCGGTATTTTATGTTGTGATGCAGCGCTTGAGTGAGTTCAGGAAAAAGCCGGTCTTATCCGGCGGAACATCCCCCGCCGGCACCTCCGAGACCGCCGGTGGCTGAGAATGGGAAGCGGTCGGGGCGCCGGCGCCTGGCCACGGTTTTTTAACCCGAAAATGTTTTTAACCGGAGCGGACGATATCGCCATGATGAGCATACCGCACAAGATCCTTTGGGGCCTATCGGGTGTTTTACTGCTTTGTCTGAACGCCTGCACCACCCTGGGGCCGGATTTTTCGCCTCCCAGGGCGGACGTCTCCCCGCAATGGATCGAGGCCGAGGACAGCCGTTTGAGGGCGGATCCCGCCGAGTTGCGTGGCTGGTGGAAAGTCTTCAACGATCCGATCCTGGACGGCCTGATCGAGGAGGCCGCCGGCGGAAACATCCCACTGAAAATCGCAGGTGTGCGGATCTACCAGGCCAGGGCGGTCCTGGGCATCGCCGTGGGCGAACTCTACCCGCAGCTGCAGCAGGGCTTCGGGTCGCTTGCCTACAACCGGACCAGCGAGCGTGCGCCGTCCGCTCCCCAGCCGGGAGCGCCGGGAGATCCGGATTTTTCTTTCACACAGGGCGAGATCGGGCTTGGGGCCAGCTGGGAGATCGATTTCTGGGGCCGCTTCCGGCGGGCCGTCGAATCGGCCGAGGCGGACTTTTTCAGCTCCGTCGCCGACTATGACAACGCACTGGTCAGCCTGACGGCGGACGTTGCCGTGAACTACGTCCTTTACCGCACCTTCGAGGAGCGCATCCGGATCGCCCGTGAAAACCTCCAGACCCAGCAGGAAAGCCTGCGCATCGCCCGTTCGCGGTTTGAAAACGGCGCCACCAGCGAACGGGACGTCCAGCAGGCCCTGACCCAGCTCAACGGTACCGAGGCCACCATACCGCTGCTGGAAACCGGGATGCGCAAAACCCGCAACGCCATGGGCATTCTCCTGGGGAAAGTGCCGGGTGAGATGGCCGCAGCGCTGGGGGCGGCGGGGGAGATCCCCGTGGCCCCGCCGACGGCGGCGTTGGGAATCCCCGCCGAGCTGATGCGCCGGCGCCCCGACATCCGCGGGGCGGAGCTGCAGGCGGCGGCCCAGAGCGCCCTCATCGGCGTGGCCAAAGCCGACCTTTATCCGGCCTTTTCCCTGGGCGGCAGCTTCGGGTTCCTGGCCAGCGATGTCGGCGCCTTTTCCCTGGACAACATTTTCGATTGGCGCAGCCGGACGGGCTTTATCGGCCCCTCCTTCCGGTGGAATCTTTTCAATTACGGGCGCATCGCCAACAACGTGCGTCTGCAGGATGCGCGCTTTCAGGAACTTCTGCTGAACTATCAGGATACCGTCCTGCGGGCGCAGCAGGAGGTGGAAGACGGGTTGGTGGAATTCCTCCGCGGCCAGGAGCGGGTGGTGCTGCTGACCAAGGCCGTGGCCGCCGCCCGGCGCTCGCTGGAGCTGGCGCTGATCCAGTACCGCGAAGGCGCCACGGATTTTACCACGGTGCTGACCGCCCTGCAGGCGCTGTTGGGCCAGGAGGATCTTCTGGCGGAGAGTCTCGGGGACGTGCCCCAGGGGCTGATTGCCGTCTACCGCGCCCTGGGGGGCGGCTGGGAGATCCGGGAGGGAAAATCCTTCATTTCCACCGAGGTCCGGCAGGAGATGGAAAGCCGCACCGATTGGGGCGGGCTGCTGACGCCCCCGGTGGTGCCGGTGGGCGGCAGCGACTTCCGGCCGTCGCCGAAATTCAGGCCCGAATGGTAGGCCGGCGACACCACCGTCGCCCGGCGTATTTTCAGATCGCCGTCTTCTTGCCTGTTTCAGATCCCGGTCACGATGTGCAAACCAGCCGCCGAGGCCTCAGAGAAGCTGCTGAGCGCGCTCGATGCGAATTGAGCCGCAGGATCCAGGCCGGATCCAAAATGGATAGGTCACATACGGGATAGGGGGATGGGCAAAATCGACTTTTTGGGCAAACTCAGGGCGCTTCTCGCTGACCGGGGAAAAGACGCCGTTTTTCCCTGCATTCAGGACCTGGTGACCCATGGCCTTCAGACCTCCAGGTTTTCGCCTGCCCAGAGTCTTCCCAACCGCCAGGACGTAACCCAATACCTGGCCGCGTGGTCCCGGTTTGCAGGGCTGGATCAAGAAACCTGCCGCCGGTGGTTGTCCGATTTCGCCGTGGCGATGCTGGCGTCAATCTCCAAGTCAACTCCGTCGGGCATCCGCCACAGTACCAAATCCAACGTAAAGTACATCTACCGGGATGAAGTCGCCTTTGCCTGCGGCTGCGAGGCGAATCAATTCCGCGCTCGCTGCAGCGACTCCTGTCCGGTCTACGAGGAGATGAAAAGAAAGCCCGTCAAGGGCGAGGGCGAGGGGGCGGGCGCAGCGCGCACCGCTTTTCCTGATGAGCTTGAGGAGCTTCCGCCCGCCCGGGTGAAAGAGCGCTTCCGGGAGCAGTTCGAAGCGGCAACGGATCTCGTCCTGCGCGAGCTGGGAAAGGGAACGAAAAAAGCGGCGATTGTGGAAATCCTCAACCAACAAGGAATGAAGACCCGAACCGGGCGGGAGTGGACGGTTGGGATTTTGTCCGTGGAGATCAGAAAACTCCCCTCCGGGACGGCCTCGCCCCCGCGTCCGTCGGGTGCCGGGAACCCGCCACCGGACGCGGGGGAAGACACCCCCCGGGCCGACGCTTAATCGTCGGCCGTCGCCACCACCGTCGCGCGGGTGATGGACACCGGGGTGACGGGCACGTCCTGGTGCATGCCGCTGCGGCCGGTGGCGACGCCTTTGAGTTTGTTGACGACGCCGTGCCCCTTGACCACCTTGCCGAAGACCGCGTAGCCCCAGCCGTCGGGGGTCTTGGACTTGTGGTTGAGAAAATCGTTTTTCTTGACGTTGATGAAAAACTGCGCCGTGGCGCTGTGGGGATCCATGGTGCGCGCCATGGCGACGGTGTAAGCGTCGTTTTGCAGACCGTTGTCGGCCTCATTGGGGATGGGGGCCTGGGTCGGTTTTTCCTTCATCTCGGCGGTCATCCCGCCGCCCTGGATCATGAAGCCGTCGATGATGCGGTGAAAGATGGTGCCGTCATAATGCCCGGCTTGCACGTAGGACAGAAAGTTGGCGACCGTTTTGGGGGCTTTTTCTTCGTCGAGCTCCAGAACGATGTCGCCCATGCTGGTTTCAAGCTTTACCATGATAAACTTTTCCTTTCCTTAGGGATGTGAATGGGGCCGTAAAAAGCATTCATGGCCCGTGGGGAGACCCGCCGGCAAACCAACCGGTGGCCCAGTGATCTCAAGCGTTAAGCGGTTCGCATACCGGAACACGCCGTGGCTTGTCAACCCGCCGCGGCGTTTTGGCGGGTCCGTCAGGGCGCATCGCCCTTCAATTCCTCCAGCACCTCCCAGCGGCGGTAAGCCGCCTGAACGTCCCGTTCGACCGTTTCCAGGCGTGTCGTGAGCGCTGCGATCTCCTCCTTTTCCTTGCGGTAGAAGAGGGGATCGGACATGGCGGCATAAAGATCTTTTTGCTCCGCCTCGAGTGCCTCGATCCGCTGGGGCAGGTCCTTGAGCTCGTGGATCTCCTTGAACCCCAGTTTGTCTTTCTGGGCCGGCCTGGGGGCGCTGCGGGCCTGGTTACGGGTTTTTTTCCCGGATGGCGGCGCCTCGACGGGTGCCGGGCGCTGGCGCAGCCAGTCGTCGTAGCCGCCGGGGTATTCGGCCACCCGGCCGTTGCCTTCAAAGACCAGCGTGCCGGTGACCACGTTGTTCAAAAACGCCCGGTCATGGCTGACCAGGAGCAGGGTGCCGCTGAATTCGAAGAGCAGCTCCTCCAAGAGTTCCAGGGTTTCGGCGTCCAGGTCGTTGGTGGGCTCGTCCAGCACCAGCACGTTGGCCGGCCGGGTGAAGAGCTTGGCCAGCAGCAGGCGGTTTTTTTCCCCGCCAGAAAGCACCCAGACCGGCGTGCGGCATCTTTGCGGGGAGAACAGGAAGTCCTGCAGATAGCCGATCACGTGGCGCCGCTGGCCGTTGAATTCGATGAAATCGTTGCCTTGGGCGATATTCTGCTGGACGGTCTGCTGCGGGTCCAACTGGTCGCGGAGCTGGTCGAAATAGGCCACCTGAAGGTTGGTGCCGTGGCGTACGGTGCCGGTCGCCGGGGCCAACTCACCCAAGAGGAGCTTCAGCAGGGTGGTTTTGCCGGCGCCGTTGGGGCCGATGATGCCGATCTTGTCGCCGCGCATGATCACCGTTGAAAAATCGCGGATGATGGGGGAATCGCCGTGTGGAAATGTGATCTCCCGGGCCTCGATCACGAGTTTACCGGTTTTTTCGGCCTCCTGGACCGCCAGCCGGACGGTGCCGATGCGGCGGCGGCGGGCCTTGTGGACTTCGCGCAGCTTTTCCAGCGCTTTCACGCGCCCTTCGTTGCGGGTCCTGCGGGCTTTGATGCCCTGGCGGATCCAGACCTCCTCCCGTGAGAGCTTTTTGTCGAAGACGGCGGTCTGCTTTTCTTCGGCCTCCAGGGCCGCCTGTCGGTGCGCGAGATAAGCGGGATAGTCGCAGGCGAAGGAAACGATCCGCCCGCGGTCGAGCTCCATGATGCGCGTGGCGAGCTTCTGCAACAAAACGCGGTCATGGGTGATGAACAGCAGGGTTTTGACGTTGCGCAGGATAAAGGATTCCATCCAGAGGATGGCCTCGATGTCCAGGTGGTTGGTGGGCTCGTCCAGCAAGAGCACATCGGGGTCGCGGGCCAGGGCGCGGGCAAACAAGGTGCGGCGCTTCATGCCGGCCGAAAGCGCGGCGAAATCTTGATCGGGATCGAGCCCGGTTTGGGACAGGACCTTTTCGGTCTGGCGCAACAGCTCCCAGCCGCCCTCGTCGTTCAGCCGATGCTGCAGCGCGTCCCGGCGCCGGGTCAGGGCGGGACTGCCGGCCGCCTCGGGGTTGTGGCAGACCCGGTTGTATTCCGCCAAAATTTGACCTTTTTCGCCCAGCCCGGCCGCGACGACATCGAAGAGGGTCCCGCCCAAGTCCGCCGGCACATCCTGTTCCAGGGCGGCCACGGTCGCGCCCTGCTGCCGCCAGATCTCGCCGCTGTCGGGAACGATATCACCGGCCAGGAGCTTCAGCAGGGAGGACTTGCCCACCCCGTTGCGGCCCAGCAGGCCGACGCGTTCGCCTTTGGCGATCTGGAAGGTCAGGTTCTCGAGCAGCGGCGGGTCGCCAAAGCCCCAGCACACGTCGCGCATGCCGATCAACGCCATGGGGGCAGCTCCTCGGGGATGTGGGTTTTTGTCATCGTTTGTCTCTCCTGGGTATGACCGGCCGTTGGGCCAGGGGATTCGGGCGGGCCGGGTGATGGTGGCAACCGCTGGGCTCCCAAACGACAGTGTCCAAATTTGCGTCCCCGGGCCTGAGGTGTCAACCCCGCGGCCGGCTGCCGGGCCCGTTAATGCGGCCTGCGACAGGTTCACCAGCGCCGCGGGTATGGTGAAACCCGGGGTGCCGGGGCAATCTATGCGCCACGGCGCAAAGCCGTTGCAGACCCGCAAGGTGCCGATCGGCGTTTGACAACGGCCGGGGGATTCGCGTATTTTCGATGCTGTGTCATAACCGATCCATTCATCACGATTTTCGCCCGCCTTTGCCACCTTTGCCCGCAACCACCCATGGAGGGCGCATGCAGCGCGACATTTCCAAGCCGGCGGCCGGGATTTCCGCCGATGCCCTGCTGGAGATCATCCGGCAGCTGGCCGCCGAGTTGAGCACCCAGCCGGAATCCCTGCCGGCGGTGGCGCTTGACGTCTCGCTGGAGCGTGATCTGGGGCTGGGCAGTCTCGCCCGGATGGAGCTGCTGGCGCGTGTGGAGCGCCATTTCGGCCGCACCTTTCCCGCCCAGGCTTTTACCGAGGCGGACACCCCGCGGGACCTGCTGCGGGCCTTGA
>JBAPYE010000216.1:0-3451 GCA_049284575.1 Desulfobacterales bacterium | reverse complement strand
GCTGGTGCTGACCGGCTGCGGCGTCAAGGGCCCGCCGAGGCCCCCGCAGATGATGCCGCCGCCCCCCGTGACGGACCTCCAGGGCCGGGTCGAAGACGGCCGCGCGCTATTGACCTGGACGCCCCCCGGACGCGGCTTGCGCCGCGAAATGGAAGTGACCGGGTTTCGAGTCTACCGCGCCCGGGTCCCCCTTGGCGAAAGCGACTGCCCGACCTGCCCGCTGCGCTTCGAACAGGCGGCCGACCTGATGAGCCCCGGGCGTGAGGCCCGCGCCGCGATGACCTTCAGCGAGGCGCTGCAAGCGGGCTACGGGTACACCTACAAGGTGGTCGGGTTCGGCGCCGGGGACACCCGCTTCGACGATTCCAACCTTGTGGAACTGGTCTTTCCGTGAGCGGGCTTTTTTTCCGTGGGCCGGCGGACAAGGGGACCTTTTGGGTTCAGAAGGACGCGGCATGACCTGGATTCCTTTTTTCAAGATGAGCGGCAGCGGCAACGATTTTATCGTTGTCGACAACCGCACCCCGCTGGTGCCTGAAGAGCGTTTGGCGGCTTTTGTGCGCGGGGTCTGCCGGCGCAAGCTCTCCGCCGGGGCAGACGGCCTGATTCTGGTGGAGGCCGCCCAGGGGGCGGATTTCCGCTGGCGTTTTTTCAACTCGGATGCCAGCCCCGCCGAAATGTGCGGCAACGGGGCGCGCTGCGTCGCCCGGTTTGCCTATCTCAACGGCATCGCCGGGGAGCGCATGACCTTCCTGACCGCAGCCGGCCCGGTGGCCGCCGAAGTGACCGGCCAGCGGGTCAAGGTCAAGATGCCCGACCCGGTCGGGCTGCGGCTGTCCTATCCGATCGCGCTGGCCCGGGGGAGCATGACCGTCAGCAGCGTCAACACGGGCGTTCCCCACGTGGTCATCCCGTGTGCGGATGTCGATGCGCTGGATGTGGTGGCCCTGGGGCGCGAAATCCGTCACCACGACCAGTACGCCCCGGCCGGCACCAACGTGAATGTGGTTTGCCCGCGTCCGGGAGGCGTTCTTGCCGTCCGGACTTACGAGCGCGGGGTTGAGGACGAAACCCTGGCCTGCGGCACCGGCGCCATTGCCGCCGCCCTGGTGACGGCCGCGCTTGAGGGCCGCACCTCGCCCATCGCGGTGGTGACTCGCGGAGGCGAGACCCTGATGATTTTCTTTCAGATGGAAGACCACGGCTACCGGCGAATCTTCATGGAGGGCGACGCCCGGCTGATCTACCGGGGTGAGCTCTGCGACGAGGCCTGGGGCTGATTGCATGCGCACGCACCGCGCCGTTCTGTCGATCGGGTCCAATATCGGGGACAAACTGGCCCACCTGCGCCGCGGGCTGGCGCTCCTGGAACTGTCCGGAGCTGCTCAGATCAGCGCCCGCTCCCGCTTTTTCCGGACCCGGCCGGTGGATTTCGAGGATCAGGACTGGTTCGTCAACGCCGCCGTGGTCTTGCAGACCCCGCTGCCGCCGCGGG
This sequence comes from Desulfobacterales bacterium, assembly GCA_049284575.1. GTDB lineage: Bacteria > Desulfobacterota > Desulfobacteria > Desulfobacterales > JAABRJ01 > JAABRJ01. The sequence continues at coordinate 1,956 of JBAPYE010000216.1, read as the reverse complement.
CCCTGCTGGCCGCCCTGAAGGCTATCGAACGGCAGGTTGGGCGGCGTCGGAAAAGCGTTCGTTTCGGGCCCCGGGTGCTGGACATGGACATCGTGCTCTACGACGATCTGGCGATGGAAAGCGAGGAGCTGACCATCCCGCATCCCCGCATGCACAAAAGGCGTTTTGTGCTGATGCCCATCTGTGATATAGATCCAGAAATCGTGCACCCCGTGCTGCACAAAAGCATGGCGGTGCTGTTGACCGAACTTGAAGACCCGGCACAGGAAGTGGAACCGATCGCGTGCGGCTGATTATTATAATTCTGTTGGTCTACCTGGGGTATCGCGCCCTGAAGTCCTGGGCCCGCCAGAGCTTGACGCGCGGGGAGGCCGGCGCGCAGCGGCCTTCGCGCGAGATCGACGACATCATGATCAAATGCCCGGCATGTGACATTTACTTTCCCCGCCGAGATGGCGTTCAGCACACCGTCGGGGAGCGGGATCTCAGTTTTTGCAGCCCTGAATGCCGGGACCATTATCTGGATCAGCACGAGAACTGACCGCGATCCATGAGGAGGCTCATTTAGATGAAGTTTTTTATCGATACCGCCAACATAGCGGAGATCCAAGAGGCGCATCGGATGGGGATGGTCGACGGCGTTACGACCAACCCGTCGCTGATCGCCAAGGAAGGCCGTGATTTTGAAACCATTATTCGCGAGATCTGCGGCATCGTCGACGGCCCGATCAGCGCCGAGGTCATCAGCTGCGACACCGCCGGGATGGTCACAGAGGCCCGCCGCTTGGCCAAAATCCATGAGAACATCGTGGTCAAGATCCCCATGACGGTGGACGGCCTCAAAGCCACCCGGACCCTTGCCGAGGAGAAGATCAAGACCAACGTCACCCTGGTCTTTTCCCCCCTGCAGGCGCTGATGGCGGCCAAGGCCGGCGCCGCCTTCGTCAGCCCCTTCGTGGGGCGCCTGGACGACCTTTCCCATGACGGCCTTCAGCTGGTGGAGCAGATCGTCCAGATTTTCGACAACTATGCCTTTGAAACCGAGGTGATCGTGGCCAGCGTGCGCCACCCGCTGCACGTCCTGGAGTCGGCCATGATCGGGGCGGACATCGCCACCATTCCTTTCAACGTGCTGGCCAAGATGGCCGGGCATCCCCTGACGGACAAGGGCTTGAAGTGCTTCCTGGACGATTGGAACAAGGCCAAGGGGTGATCCGGTGAGCTCAAAAGTGTTCCCCAGCGGGGGGCGGCGGCGGATGCGGGAGCGCCTGATGCATCCCAACAGCCTGACCCTCTTTCGCATCGCGGCTTCCCCGGCAGTGGTGCTGCTGATGCTGGCGCCGGGGCGGCTCAGTTCCTTTATGGCCGCCATGATTTTCAGTGCCGCCGCGATCACCGATTACCTCGACGGCTACTATGCCCGCACCCGCGGGTTGGTGACCACCTTCGGCAAGGTAATGGATCCGATGGCCGACAAACTGCTGGTCTGTACGGCCTTTATCATGTTGACCGCCCAGGGGTGGACGCCGGCCTGGATCGTCTGCATCATCGTGGCCCGGGAGATCGCCGTCACCGCGCTGCGCGGCATCATGGCCGAACACGGCAAGGATGTCTCCGCTTCGGGACTGGGCAAGTACAAGACCGGCTTTCAGATTGCGGCGATCATTCCGCTGCTGATGCACACCCCCTATTTCGGCATCGACATGCAGACCATCGGGGCCTTTTTTCTCTGGGGCGCCGTGATTTTTACGGTCTGGTCGGGGATCGACTATTTCATCCGCTTTCGCAAGCTTCTCGACGCTTGATTTCAAGTTTTCTGTTGACAAAACGGGTCTGAGTCGGTAAACACCAGACCCGTTGAGCGGGAATAACTCAGTGGTAGAGTGCGACCTTGCCAAGGTCGAAGTCGCGGGTTCAAATCCCGTTTCCCGCTCCATTTTTTTTTGGCGGCATAGC
>JBAPYE010000215.1:0-1559 GCA_049284575.1 Desulfobacterales bacterium | reverse complement strand
ATCCGGCGGCGGATCAAGACGTCATCGAACTCACCGAGGTTTTAAGCCCAGCGGAGGGCGAAGACAGCGATATCATCGAGTTGACCCACATGGCCGTGGAATCCCCCACCGCTGAGATGAGCGGCACTGGGTTGCCGGGTGTTGGCGGGGTCTCCGGCTCGGCGCCAGCCGAAAAAGAAGATCCGGACCCGATGGGATCCCTGACGCCGACTGAAGACGACGGTGAGGCCGCCATCGGAGTTGTGCAGGCTTCAAACGAAGCGTGTCATGAAAGCGACCTGCTGGATTTTGGCGACCTCGAACTGGACGACGGCGACCCCCAGGCGCTTTCAGCCCCCGGCGCTGAGGCGCTTGACGAGCCCGAGGAGACGCTTTCTCTGGAAGATCAAGAGATGCCGGACTCGCCGGAGGTTGCCGACGCTGAAACCCAAGGCGCGGCGCCGGCGCAAAACCCTCCTGAAACCCGTGGGCTGCTGGACCTGGAGGGCTTCTCGATGCCCCGGGAAGAGGCCACCTCCGAGAGAGATGAATTTTCCGATATTTTTGACGACCTGAGCGCCGGTGCAAACGCCGTTGCGGCACCCGTGGGGCAGCCGCAGGGTGCCGATGACCGGGAGGGGTCGGAAGACATCGGCCGGGAGATGGCGGCGCTGGCCTCCCAGGCCCCCGGGGAGCCGTTGGCGGCGGCCGGCCTGCAGGCGGCCAAAGCCCCGGAAAAGCCAAAGTCCTATGAAATGGGCGCGGGGGAGGAAAAGTTTATCCTGAGTGCGGGGGGCATCAGTGTGGGCGATAAGCTCAACGCTTCAGTGCCGACCCTTTCGGAGGCGGCACAGACCATTGACCCTGCCGCGCAGGCTTCTCCAGCGGTGGACGCCCCGATGGTTTCGCCCGCACAGGTCGAAGCCGCGCTAGAACGGGTGGTGCGGCGCATGTTTTCCGACAGGATCGAAGCCATGCTGCTCGAAGTTCTGGAGAAGGCGGTCCTCAAAGAAATCCAGCGAATCAAGGACACTCTGCTCGACGGGTCTTCGGAAAAAGAGTTTCGCTGACCCTCGGCGCTCGGGCCGCCGGCCCGGCAGTCGTTGTGGAAAAATAGATCTTGAATTAAAACGGGGATTATTGAATAATCCCCGTTTTAAGTTTGACGGTCATGCTCAAAGGCCGGCTTTCGGGTGAGGCGCGGCCTCCGGTCGAGGTCGCCTGGTTTTGGGAGCCTGCCGTCAAACAACGGTTTTTCCCCAAACGCCTGGGGTAAGGGGGGGGGAGAACCGCACAATCTCAGGGCCCTGGAATGAATCAAATCCACCTATAACCTGTCTTTTTCACTGTCTACGGCGCTGCATCCACCGGCCCATATCGCGATATGCATCGGCGCATGTGCCTTGTAGACCTTAAAAAAACCGGGCGCAATCTTTTGGATTTACTTCTCTCCGTGGCCTTTAAAGCGAGGACCTAACATGAGCTTAGATCAGATGGACAAAGGCTATGAACCCCACGAGGTCGAAAAGCGCTGGTATGCATTCTGGGAGGACCAGCGGCTTTTTGCCGCCGAAGAAAAG
>JBAPYE010000214.1:0-6776 GCA_049284575.1 Desulfobacterales bacterium | reverse complement strand
ACCGAGCAGACCTACAACCACATGTCGGCCGGCTGGTCCTGGGCCTTCGACACGCCCTTCGACTGGTTCAAACAAAATGCCTCGAGGCTCGGCGGGATCAACCAGAACATGGTGGTGTCCTGGCCCGGGCGCATCAAGGACACGGGGGGGCTGCGCGAGCAGTTCATCCACGTGATCGACGTGGTGCCCACGATCCTGGAAGCCACCGGCACCCCCGCCCCCGAATACGTGGACGGGATCAAGCAGGCGTCCATCGAGGGCACGAGCTTCCTTTACACCTTCGATGCCGCAAACGCCAAGGCACCGTCGCGCCACAAGACCCAGTACTTCGAGATGATGGGCCAGTATGCGCTCTACGACGACGGCTGGCTGCTCAGCACCAAGGTCAACCGCGCGCCCTGGCAGGCCTTCGGGGTGGCCAATCCCGATCCGCTGAACAACCAGGTGTTTCAACTCTACGACCTGACCAAGGACTTCAGCCAGGTCAACGACATCGCGGCCCAGCATCCGGACAAGGTGGCGGAGCTTCGCAAGAAGTTCGTGGCGGAAGCCGAGAAATACCAGGTCTTTCCCCTGGACGCCTCGGTGGCGGCCCGAATCGTGGCCCCGCGGCCGAATATCACCGCCGGCCGCACCGAGTTCGTCTACACCCGCCCCATGGTGGGTCTGCCCCAGGGCGATTCACCGTTCCTGCTCAACAGCTCCTACACCATCACGGCGGACATCGAGGTGCCCCAAGGCGGGGCCGACGGCATGATCCTGACCTCGGGTGGGCGCTTTGCCGGCTACGGCTTTTATCTGCTCAAAAGCAAGCCCGTGTTCCTGTGGAATCTCGTCGACCTCAAGCGCATTCGCTGGGTAGGGTCCGAGGCCCTCTCCCCGGGCCGGCATACCATCGAATTCGACTTCAAATACGACGGGCTCGGGGTCGGCACGCTGGCCTTCAACAACATGAGCGGTGTCGGGCGCTCCGGTACCGGCACCCTCAAGGTGGACGGCAAGGCCGTCCAGACCATCACCATGGAGCGCACCCTGCCCATGATACTGCAGTGGGACGAGAGCTTCGATATCGGCTCGGACACCCTGACCGGGGTGAACGACGCGGACTACACGCCGCCCTTCCCTCTGACCGCCAAGCTCAACAAGCTGACCATCAAGGTGGACCGGCCGAAGCTGTCGCCCGAGGACATCAAGAAACTCGAGAATACGGCGGCGTTGGCGGTGGACGGCCAGCCGATCCATCACATGCAGAGCGGGCCGCACTAAAAGCGGCGCAGCGAACCTGAAGCCTAATGGTTTCGATCGTGAATCGCGCGGACCGTTCTTATCGATGAGCGGTCCGCCGGTTCACCGTCGTAAGGCGATGGGCAAATAAGGAGGAAAGAAAGTGAAACGCGTCATGTTGTATACGCTGTTGGCTGCTTTTATGGTGACGACCGCGGCTGCCAAGGACTACAAAATGACCACGCCCATCTCGCCGGGCGTGGCTGTGCGGGACAAGGTCGAGACCTCCATCGGCACCCTGAACCTGAACGACGGCGTCCCCGATGGGGCGACCACGCAGAAAATCTATGACAACCTGGATGCCTCCCGGGCGCTGCAGGCCTATCTGCTCGCCATTCCGATCGTCAACCAGGTGGGCATGCGGGCGAGCCTGAAGGAATTCGGGCCGGTAAACTACACCAATGTCATCTGGGAGGACCTGGTCGATTCGAAAACCGTGGAGTTGACCGCCAATGACAATACCATCTACAGCTTCATCTGGCTCGATACGAGAAAAGGCCCGCTGGTCGTGGAAATCCCGCCCATGGTTCTGGGGCTCATCGACGACTTCTGGTACAATTGGGTGGCCGACGTCGGTATCACCGGCGCGGACCAGGGCAAGGGCGGCAAGTATCTGATCCTGCCCCCGGGGGCGACGGAAGGAGGAGGCCAATGAAGACCGTCATGGGAAGGATATGGATCGCGCTTTTCATTGCAGCGGCCGTGTGGGCCTGGAACGGAAATCTCGGGACCACATCGAAAGGCCTGGTGGCCACCGCGGAGGCGGTGATCGGGCGGCCGTTAACGCCGGTGAGCTATGCCGGCGTGGCCCGCCGCACAACGGTGCGGGTGGCGACGCCCGGGGTCAATACGCCCTGGAACATGGGCGGGCCTGTGAACCGGGTGGGAGTGCGATAGGCGGACGCCCCTCTTTCCCTTGTCCGAACACGCGATTATGGGAGCTTTGCTCAGAATTATACCAACCACGATGAGATTGCCGGCCGGCATCTAGAAAGGAAATAGATGGGCTTTGAGCAGAAGCTGAAGGAAGAGATCAAGGCCATCTTGAAGACGGCGCTCTATTTCGGGTGCTGGATCTTGGCGCTGCTGTTTCTGAAATACCTGGTCCTTGCCGAGTACAAAATCGCCTTTCATGGATGGTCGCTGGCGCTGGGGGGAGCGCTTGTGCTCTCCAAGGTGGTGTTGGTACTGGAGAATGTCTCCCTGGGGGCGTGGGTGCGCAGCCGACCGGCCTGGGTGGATGTTGTACTGCGAACCGCAATGTACGCCCTGGGCGTTGCGCTAGTGCTTCTCATTGAAAAAGGTTTCGAGGGCCGGCATGAGGAGGGCGGCTTCATATCTGCCTTGCAGCACCTCTTCAAACGAGAGGACATTCACCATGTCTGGGCGAACACGCTTTGCCTGTCCGGCGCCCTGCTGGGCTATAACGTGCTCGCGGTGGTTCGGCGCCACCTCGGTGAAGGTGGCTTAATTCGAATATTTCTTTCACCAATTTCGGAGGAGGTCACGGAAGGTTAGCCGGAAAACCCTTTGGATTAAGGGGCAAGATCGTCCGGTATGGCAACGGCAGCCGGTGCCGGACGGCAACCCAGAAAAAGGGGAAGCCATGCTCCAAACCCATATACAGCGCCGGCACCGCCCGCGGAGGCCATACCGTCGGCGAAGGTCACCGCCAAATCGGCCGAGGCGCCGAACTTCCTGTTCGGCGGATTGGGGATAGGGAACGGCTTCGGGCTCCAAAACGTGGTAAAAACATCGTCTGCGGTTCATCCTGCTTTTCGAGCGCCCGATCCACTTGGACGCCACAGTGCGGTTACGAGGCCGAGGGTTCGACATGATCCATAGGCGGCCCATACGCCGCCCTCTATCTGTCGGCAGAGGCTGTTTTTGTCACCCCCTGCCGAAGCAAGCGTCACCGAGCAATTCAGGCAAGGAGCGGTGGACACCTCATCTTGACAACCCGATGACGTCACTTAACCCGATTTCATTAAAAAAAGGAGGCCCACAATGAAAATGCGCAAACACAACGTGTTGATTCTCCTGGCCCTGCTGGCCCTTGCCGGTTGCGCCAAAACCCAGATGAGCGATCGTCAGGAGTACACGGGCGGAAAGCTCCCCCGCCCCGAACACATCCTGGTGTACGACTTCGCGGCCACTGCGGCCGATCTGTCGGACGACTCGGCGCTTGCGGGACGGATTTCCGAGCACGATACCCCACAGACCGCCGAACAGATCGAGACGGGGCGAAAAGTGGGCGCTGAAATCGCGGCCCATCTGGTTGCCGAGATCCGCGCCATGGGGATGCCGGCGCAGCGCGCCTCGGCCGCCTCCCAGGCGCAGATCAACGATCTGGTCATCCGGGGGCATCTGCTTTCCGTAAAGAAGGGGGATGCCTTGGAGCGGGTCGCCATTGGACTCGGTGCCGGAGACTCGGAGTTGAAGGCGGCGGTGGAAGCCTTCCAGATGACCGCCACGGGTTTGCGAAAGCTTGGCGGCGGGGAGTTGGATGCCGACGGCGGCAAAGCGCCGGGAGCGGCGGTGGGAGCGGCGGTCTTGATCGCCACCCACAATCCGTTGGGCTTGATTGTCAGCACCGGGGTGAAGGCCTACGGCGAGGAGAGCGGCAAGAGCACGATCGAGGGCCGCGCCGACCAGGCCGCAAAGGAAATCGCCGACCAGCTGAAGAAAAAATTTGAGGAGCAGGGCTGGATATAGATGCCCGGTTCGGACGAAGCGGCCGGGATGGGCGTTGCCAAAAGCGGCCCGTCAATGACCCCCATGAGGCGGCCCGCGCGGGGATATTCGAGCGGTCCTATGCCCCGCCGGATTTTTCACGGTGCGGCCTGGGCCACCCGGTAAGATTCCCCGGCCCCGTCGATGGTCCCAGAGCTTTTCCACAGGAACGAACAGCGGCTGAAAGGAATTGAATCGAGAAGGGGACCTATGCAACTACGAGCACCATATCGGTCCCGAAGATGACGGCGAGAAAATGGTCCTCAACATCCAGCCGGTGATCCCGATCTCCATATCTGGTCCGTTGCCGGCAACAGCGACCGGTCGGACATCAATGCCACCTACCTCCAGCCGTTTTTCTCCCACACCACCAAGACGGCCACGTCTTTTACGATCAACACGGAATCGACCTATGACTGGGAGGACGACGAGTGGTCGGTGCCGGTCAATCTGCTGGTCAGCCAGCTGCTAAAGATCGGGTCGCAGCCTACCAGTTTGCAGGCGGGTCGGCGCTACTGGGCCGATAGCCCGGACAATGGACCCGAGGATTGGGGGTTTCGGTGGCGGTGGCCAGCAGGCTTCCGGGAGGTGCTGCGGCCGACGACGGCGACACCAGCGGCTGGATGCCGGCGGGCGGGCTCTACTACGTCCACCCGGTGAACGACCGGCTCCGGCTGGGCCTGGCGCTCAACGGCTACTTCGGCCTCTCCCTCGACTACGAGGACGACTGGGTCGGCCGCTATTACGTGAGGGAAGCCACCCTCCAGGCGGCCGCCATCCAGCCGGCCGTGGCCTGGAAGGTGAACGACTGGCTCTCGGTAGGGCTCGGCGTCGCGGCTATTTATGGCATACTGGATGAGAAGATCGCCGTCAACAACATCGCGCCGGCCTTGGCCGACGGCGAGTTGGAGGTCAGCGACGAGGAATGGACGGTGCAGTTCAATCTCGGCCTGCTGGTAGAGCCCTGGCAGGGGATGCGTTTTGGTGTCACCTACCTTTCGGAGGCAGACCTCGATTTCAGTGACCGGGTGGAGTTCAGCGGCCTTGGCCCGGGGCTCCAGACCGCTCTCGGCAACCAGGGCCTGCTCGATGCCAAGCTCGACCTCGGCATGACCATGCCTTAGGCCGTGATGTTCAGCTTCTACCACGAATTTACGAACCGTCTGGCCCTGATGGCCAACCTGGGCTGGCAGGACTGGTCGCGGTTCGGCCGGGTGGACGTCAGCGTCAGTTCGGATACCGCTTCAAGCCTGACCACGGACCTCGGCTATGATGACACCTGGCATGCCGCCCTGGGAGCCCAGTACCGGATTAGCGATGCCTGGGAACTAACCGGCGGTGTGGCCTACGATAGTGCCATGCTGGACGAGGATGAGGTCACACCCGCGCTACCGGCCGGCGACACCTGGCGCTTCGGCCTGGGAACCCGCTACGCCTGGTCTCAGGCCATGAGCCTCTCGGGCGCTTACGAACTGGCTTGGAGCGGTGACATTTTTTTTGTTCATGGGCATGATCCTGATGGTGGGCTGTGCCACCACCGACAGTCACCAAACCGGTGCGGCGCCTGCCGCCCAAAGCAAATTCCTCGAGGGCTATTACGCGAATTTGGCGCCCGGTCCCGAAGGCGGGGCTAAAATGCGCTGGCTCAAGCCGGGAGTCGATTTCTCCATCTACAACAAAGTCATGTTGGACAGCGTTGTTTTTTTCTTTGACGAAGAATCCGAATACAAGGGCATCGATGCCCAGGAGCTGAAGAAATTGGCCGACGCCTTCAACCTGCAGCTCGTCAACACCATCCAGGCAAGGTTTCCGATTGTGGCCGAGCCGGGGACCGATGTCGTCCGCCTGCGCTTTGCGATCACGGATCTCAAGCAGAGCAATCCGGTCGTGAGCGGCGTCACCTCGGTCATCCCGGTGGGATTGGGCATCAGCCTGATCAAGAAGGGCGCCACGGATTCCTGGAGCGGTTCGGGTGCAACCGGCGCCGAAGTGATGGTGCTGGATTCGATGACAAACCAGGTGATCGCGGTCGCCAAAGACGAAAAAACCGCAGGCTTCACTGAAAGGTTTTCCAAGTGGGGATCCGCGGAGGAGGCGTTCGCGTTCTGGGCAGGGAGGGTCAAGCTCTTTTTGGAAAATGCGCACGCAGGGAAACAGTAACCAAACGGAAGGGTGGGTGAGAAAAATCCCGTTCGCTGCATTGGTGCGGAGTTCGATTTGTTGCGCAGGGGACTCCGCGCGTTGTCCGGGAGCAGAGCACCCGAAATTCACGGCAGGGCGGTTGCAGGCGGCGCGCTGGCGGGTGCCGGCGCGGGCACGCCAGCGGGCGCGGCGGGGGGTTGGGCAGGATTCGGCTCCGTAAGGCCGGGTTCAGGATTCTCGGGCAAGCCGCTCTGGGCCGGCAGCACTTCCGTGACCGGCGGGTCGGCCTGGCGGATGGTGCCGTCGGGATTTCCGGGTGCCGGCGGTTCCGGATAGAGATGCGGCTGCAGCTGGGGCAGCAGGGTTTTCAGAATCTGGGTGGTGAGGGAGCTGGTGAAGCCGAACCGGCCGGCCTGCTCGCCGGGTACCAGGGCCGTCAGGGTGCCGAAGTAGCGTTCGCCCAGATAGAACACGAAGGTGGCGGTGCGGTTGACCACGCGCGATTCCAGCAGTTCACCCCCCTTACCGAAGCGCTCGTAGCGATGGTCGCCGGTGCCGGTCTTGCCGCCAATCGTCAGCGGCTGGCCGGCCGGGTCCTTCAGCGCGCCGGCCAGGCG
>JBAPYE010000213.1:0-4945 GCA_049284575.1 Desulfobacterales bacterium | reverse complement strand
CCCGCCCGGCGGAATTTTGCGGGTGGGGGTGCCGCCAGGCGGGAGGCGGGGGCTACTGGACAGAGATGAACAGTTCGTCCGAGTAGACCATCTCCTCTAATATCTCCATGCGGCAGTTTTTTTCTTTTTCGATGGCGCAGCGCAGGCTCAACGCGCAGAACTTGGCGCAGACCCGGTCCCGCGGGCTGAAGTCCCCAAAGCAGCCCATGTGATCGGCCACCGGCGACGGGCTTCTCAGTACTTTTTCTTGTTTCATTCGACCTCTTTGTGATCCAGTTGGGCGATCATCGCCTGGTGAACCCAGCCGTTGGTCGCCAGAATTTCGAGCTTTTCCGGCGTGAACGGCCGGTTGGAAAAATCGGTGACGGTGCCGCCGGCCTCCCGCACGATCACAACCCCGGCGGCTGTGTCCCACGGTTTGAGGTTCTCTTCCCAGAAGGCTTCAAACCGTCCGCTGGCCACGTAGCAGAGGTCCAGGGCGGCTGCCCCCAGACGGCGAACCCCCTGGCTGGCCTTCAGGCAGCGGGCAAAACGGCCCATCAGCACCGGCATGAACTCGGCGAAATTGTATGGAAACCCGGTCACCAGCAGGCTTTCGCCGAGCGTGGCGACGGGCGACACCCGGATCGGGCGGCCGTTGAGGCTTGCGCCCTGGCCGTCCACGGCGCTGAACAGCTCCCCGCTGAGGGGGTTCAACACAATCCCGGCAAGCAACCGCCCCTGATGGGCGAAAGCGATCGAGACGGCGAAAAGGCCGACCTGGTGGGCGAAGTTGGTGGTGCCGTCCAGCGGGTCGATGATCCACAGAAAGTCCGGGTCGCCGGCGGTTTCGCCGCTTTCCTCGGCCATGATGGCATGATCGGGGAAAGCGTGCCGCAGGGTCTGGATGATCACGCGCTCGGAGGCGGTGTCGGCTTCCGTCACCAGGTCAATGGCGCCCTTCTTGCGGATCTCGGTCAGCTTTCCGAATCGCGCCCGGAGGGCCTCCCCGCCTTGGAAGGCGGCGGCGATGGCGGTGCGTTTGATGTCGTCAAGATCCATAAAGAGATACTTTTAGCGGGAATGCCGAATGAATGTCAACTGATTTTGCCTGACCACGGGGGCCAAAAAGGCAGCGGGCGGGCACGGGCGGTGTTCACGGATCCAATCCGGGCCCCGGTTGCCGAGGGTTGAGCGTATCGACGATGTCCTGAATGCGTTCAATCAGCGGCATCAGGGTGTCGCGCCGGGGCGCCGAAACGGCCACCCCTCCCAGCCGGTTGAGACAAACCTGGAGCGCATCGCGGTCCAGGCGGTCTTTTTTGTTGAGCACCCGGATGGTGGGGATCGTCGCAAGGTCGAGCTCTTCGAGGATCTTTTCCACCGACTCGACCTGCTGCGGGTAGCGCGGGTTGCTGATATCCACCACGTGCAGCAGGAGGTCGGCACTCTCCAGCTCCTCCAGGGTCGCGCGGAAGGCCACGCGCAGGTCCTCGGGCAGGTCGCGGATAAAGCCCACCGTGTCGGTGATGATGACCTCGATGTCGCGGGGAAAGCGCAGGCGCCGACTGGAGGGGTCAAGCGTCGCGAAGAGCCGGCTTTCGGCCAGTACCCGGCTGCGGGTCAGGGTGTTGAGCAGCGTGGATTTGCCGGCATTGGTGTAGCCGATGATGGAGATCACCGGCAGGCCCTTTTTGCTGCGTCGGGCCTTCTGCTGATGGCGCTGTTTGCGGGTGGATTCCAGCTCGCGCTCCAGGCGGCCGATGCGCTCGCGCACCCGGCGCCGATCGATTTCGAGTTTGGTCTCCCCGGGGCCGCGGCCGCCGATGCCGCCGGTCAGGCGCGAAAGGGCCGTGGTCTTGTGCGCCAGGCGCGGCAGCAGGTACTTCAGCTGCGCCAGTTCCACCTGGAGTTTGCCCTCGCGGGTCTGGGCGCGTTGGGCGAAGATGTCCAAGATCAACTGGGTGCGATCGATGACCTTGAGCGCCACCTGGTCGGTGATGGAGCGGATCTGGGAGGGGTTGAGCTCCTGGTCGAAGATGATCAGGGTGACGGACTGCTGGAGCGCCGCAATGGTCAGTTCCTGAAGTTTGCCGCGCCCCAGAAGAAACCGCGGATCGACCCGGGTACGCTGCTGCAAAACGGTGTCGATCACCTCGATGCCGCTTGAACGCGCCAGTTCCTTGAGCTCGTCCAGGGAGTCCTGCGCTGCCTGGCGATCGGCACCGGTAACGCTCACCAGCATGGCGCGCTCCACACCCGGCGCGGTGTCGCGGGCCGTCCAGGCCCGGGCCAGTTCAGACTCCAGGGCGTGAATCAGCTGGTCACAGCCGATTTCCAGGTGCCCGGGATCCAGCGGCGGCAGCTCCTCGCAGAGTTTCTCCTGGGGGCCTTGGGGCAGGATGTGGGCGACAAAGACCCGGCGCGGGACGCCCGCCTGATCCAAATCGACGGCGGCCATCAAATCCAGTCGCAGCAGGGCCAGGTCGGTCAGGTCGTCGTGGGTCAGGGGCTCGTTTTTCAGATGGGTGTGGATGCAGCGCACCCCCCGCAGGCGGCCGGGCGCGGCCCGGTATTCGGCGATTTCCGGTATCAGGATGCCCTGGTGGTCGCCGACCATGACCGCCGCGATTTTGCCGCTGCGATCCACCAGGATGCCGATCTGGCGGCGGAGTTCGCGCGACAGGCGGCCCATGTCGAGCGCCAGCTCGCTGGTGACCACGTATGCCGGCGGTATCCGGCGGCGGTAGAGATTCTCCAGCCGGCGGATCTCGCTGGCTTTGAGGCCGTCGGTGTTGCCGTGCAGGCGCTTCATGTCAGGCGTCGGTCTCCGGGGCGAGGTTTTCAAACCGGGTGTAAACGTTCAGAAACGCCAGGTGCGCGGTGCCGATGGGGCCGTTGCGCTGTTTGCCCAGAATGATTTCAGCCTTGCCGCGGTTGGGGTTGTTCTCGTCTTTATTGTAGACTTCGTCGCGGTAGATGAAGGCGACCACGTCGGCATCCTGCTCCAGGGCCCCGGATTCGCGCAGATCGGAAAGCTGGGGGCGTTTGTCGGCGCGCTCCTCGAGTTTGCGGTTGAGCTGCGAGAGTGCGATCACCGGCACGTTGAGCTCCTTGGCCAGGGCTTTGAGCGAACGCGAAATTTCGGAGATTTCCAGGTCCCGGCGCTCGGATGACGTGCTGGCGCGCATCAGCTGGAGGTAGTCGACGATGACCATCCCAAGCCCCTTTTCCAGCATCAGGCGACGGGACTTGGCGCGGATTTCCATGGCGGTCACATCGGGCGAATCGTCGATGTAGATGGGGGCCTCGGCCAGGCTCTCGGCGGCGTCGGTGAGGCGGTTCCAGTCGTGGTCGCTGAAAAATCCGTTGCGCACCCGCTGAGAATCCACCCGCGCCTCGGCGCACAAGAGGCGCATGGAGAGCTGCTCCTTGGACATTTCCAGTGAAAAGATCGCCACGGGAACATCCCCTTCAAGGGCGGCGTTGCGGGCGATGTTGAGCGCAAACGCGGTTTTGCCCATACTGGGGCGCGCGGCGAGGATGATCAGGTCGGAGCCCTGGAGACCCGAGGTCATGTTGTCCAGCTTGCTGAAGCCCGTGGGGACCCCGGTCAGCAGCGACTTGTTGCCCTGGCGCTCGACCAGGGTGTCGATGTTGACATTGACGATATCCCGCATGGCCGTGAAGGCTTTTTTGCGCTTGTTGCGGGCCACTTCGAAAATGGCGGTTTCCGCAAAATCGATGACCTCGTCCACGTTGCCGCGATCCTCGAAGCAGCGCTTGGAGATTTCGCCGGCCTTTTCGATCAGACGCCTCAGGATGGCCTTGGAATGGACGATGCGCGCGTAGTGCTGGGGGTTGACCGCGAGCGGGACCGCGTCCACCAGGGCTGCCAGAAAAGCGGGGCCGCCGACCTCCTCGAGAAAGCCCTTCTCCTGGAGGCTGTTGGCCAGGGTCACCAGGTCCACCGGTTCGCTGCGGGCAAACAGGTCGGTGATGGTGGTGAAAATTCTCTGATGGGCGGAGCGGTAAAAATCCTCCGCCCGCAGGATCTCGACGATGTCCAGCAGGCTACTGTTGTCGATCAGAATGGCGCTGAGCAGCGCCTCCTCGGCTTCCAGATTCTGCGGCGGGACATGCAAAAAAGATGGGTCTTTGGGGGATGACAACGGTTTCAGGTCTTCACGGCTCCTCAGCCGGCAGCGGCCGGGCATGGCCCCCGGGGGGGCTTACCGGCCGCTGCGCTGAGAGCGATCTGAGGTTTGCGGCACTACCCGCAGGCGGGTTTTCCCCGCGGGCCTGGGCGCCGGAACGCAGCCCTTACTCGGGCACGATCGTAACGATAATTTCGGGTTCGACCTTCTGGTAGACCCGCACCGGTATCCTGAAGGTGCCCGTTGTTTTGATGGGGTCTTTGAGAAGCAGCATCCGCTTTTCCAGTTCGATGCCCTTTGCGGCCAGGGCATCCAGGATGTCCCGGGCGGTGATCGAGCCGTAGAGGCGGTCTTCCTCATGCACCTTGGCCGCGATCTGGCATTCGACGCCTTCCAGACGCTGGGCCATTTCTTCGGCAAACTCGCGCTCCTTGGCGATCTGGAGTTCGAACTTGGCCTTGGCCTGCTCCATGATGCGGCGGTTCTGGGGCGTGTCCGTAACCGCTTTTTTCTGCGGCAGCAGGTAGTTGCGGGCATACCCCTTGGCCACGTCGACCGGTGTGCCGATAATCCCCAAAGATTCAATGGTTTCGGTCAGAATTACTCTCATGAGATCCTCCGCTGGTAAACAGCATTTATTGGCTGTTGCTGACGCCCAGTTTTCTGAAATTAAGCCACGTGTCGAAGAAACCCAGTGCGATCACCAGGAGCAGCAAGAACTGTTGCACGACAATGAGGCTGTACAAAAAAACCCGTAAGATGAACGGGAAGCGCTTTTTTTGAAAGAAAAATGTGGTAATGGCCATGCC
>JBAPYE010000212.1:0-8609 GCA_049284575.1 Desulfobacterales bacterium | reverse complement strand
GCCGAGGTGCCCCTGGAAACGCTGGCGGCCACCGCCGGGCTGACGAGGCTGCTGGAAACGGTTGTGGCCGACGGCAACCCCAACTGCATCAGCGACGCGGGCAGTGCCGTCCATTTGTGCCGCGCCGGCGCCCATGCCGCGGCCTACAATGTGCGCATCAACCTGGCGGCCATCCGCGACGGGGCCTTTGTGGAAGCCTGCGGCCGCAGCGCGGACCGCTTGCTGGAAGGGGTGGACGGCGCGCTTGGGCCGCTGGAAAAAGCGGTCGCGGCCAAGCTGGCCGGGTGACGGCAGGCCGGGGGAAAGAGGTCATGGAGTCGATTTATCTGGACGGACAGGAGCTGACCATCGAGGATTTGGTGGCGGTGGCGCGCCACCGGGCGCCGGCGGCTTTTTCAGATGCGGGGGTGCGGCGGGTGGAGCGCACCGGCGAGCTGATCGCCCGCTGGGTTGCCGAAAAGCGCGTGATTTACGGGATCACCACGGGCTTCGGGGCCCTCTGCAATGTGAGCATTTCCGAGGGCGACACCCGCCGGCTCCAGGAAAACATCCTGATGAGCCATGCCGCCGGCATCGGCACTCCGCTGCCCGAGGAGGTCGTGCGGGCCGTCATGGCGCTCCGGGTGCACGACCTGGCGTTGGGCTACTCGGGCTGCCGGATGGACACCCTGCGCTACCTGCTGACCTTTCTCAACCAGGGAATCTCGCCGCTGGTGCCTGAAAAAGGGTCCGTCGGGGCCAGCGGCGACCTGGCGCCCACCGCCCACATAGGTCTTGTCCTGATCGGCCGCGGCGAGGCCTTTTACCGCGGCCGGTGCATCTCGGGCGCGGAAGCTCTGCGGATTGCGGGCCTGCCGCCGCGGCGGCTAGAGGCCGGCGAGGGGCTGGCGCTGATCAACGGCACCCAGGTGATGACCGCCATCGGCGCCCTGGTGGTCAGCGACGCCGTGCGGCTCTCCAAGACCGCCGACATCGCCTGCGCCATGACCCTGGAGGTCCTGATGGGCAGCGCCGCCGAGTTCGACCCCCGCATCCACCAGGTGCGCCCGCACCCCGGCCAGATCGCCACCGCGGACAACATCCTGCGTCTCACCGCCGAAAGCGCCATCGTCGCTTCGCACGAAGGCTGCGCCCGGGTCCAGGACGCCTACACCCTGCGCTGCGCCCCCCAGATCCACGGCGCCAGCAAGGATGCCGTGGCCCACGCGCGGCGGGTGATCGGGATCGAACTCAGCGCCACCACCACCAACCCGCTGATTTTCGCCGACACCGAAGAGGTGCGCCTGGGCGGGAATTTTCACGGCCAGCCGATCGCCATGGCCGCCGACTACCTGTCCATGGGGCTGGCGGAGCTGGGCAGCGTCTCCGAGCGCCGTATCGAGCGCATGGTCAACCCCCAGCTCAGTGAACTGCCGGCCTTCCTGATCAAAAACGGCGGCCTCAACTCCGGCTACATGATCGGCCAGTACGTCGCCGCTGCCCTGGTCTCCGAAAACAAGGTCCTGGCTCACCCCGCCTGCGTGGACTCGATCCCCACCTCCGCCAACAAGGAGGACCACGTCAGCATGGGCAGCATCGCCATCCGCCAGACCCGCGAAATCCTCGACAACGTGGAGCACGTCGTGGCCATCGAGCTGCTCTGCGCCGCCCAGGCTTACGATTTGCTGACGGAAAAGCAGCCCCTGCGCGCCGGTTTGGGCACTCGCACAGCCTACGGCGTCATCCGCCGGCATGTGCCCTACCTGGCGGTTGACCGCGATCTTTACCGCGACATCGAGACCATCGTGGCCGTGCTGCGGTCGGGTGAGATTATCGCGGCGGTGGAAGCCGTGGTTGGTGAAATTGCGGGGTAGGGTGCGCTCGGCGGCACCGCAGAGGCGGGCGCAAGGGTGAGAATAATGGCGATGGCCGACAGTCAATTGCAAGCGGCGGATCCCCGGGCAGCGGCCCGCTACCGAGACCAGGCGGCGATGCTGGCCAACAAGGTGACCAAGCGCTACCGCCACCTGCGCAAACGCTTTGCGCGGCAGAACATCGAGGTCTTCAGGCTTTACGACTGGGATATCCCTGAAATCCGGGCCGTGGTGGACTGGTATGCCGGGCATCTGGTGATCGGCGAATACACCCGCACCCAGTCCACCCCTGAATGGCTGCCACTGATGGGCGCCGCGGTTGCCGAGGCGCTGGGCGTTCCCCGTGCAAAATTGCACCTGAAGGAAAGGCGTGCGGGCTTTCAGGGGGGAAAGCGCTATCAGCGCCTGGATTTCACCAACCAGAAGATCATCGTCTCCGAACGTGACTTTCGCTTTTACGTGAACCCTTACGACTACATCGATACCGGCCTTTTTTCCGACCACCGCAACACCCGCAAGATGGTTCGAGACGCCGCGGCGGGCAAGGATTTTCTCAACCTCTTCTGCTACACTGGCACCTTCTCGTGTTATGCGGCCAAAGGCGGCGCGCGCTCCACGGTTTCGGTGGATCGGGCCGAAACCGCCATCCAATGGGCTCGGGAGAACATGACGCTCAACGCCATCCCCGCAGCGGACAACAGCCTGGTGCAGACCCACGCGCTTGATTTTCTGGACATGGCCCGACGCCGGCATCAGGGATTCGATCTCGCGGTGGTGGATCCCCCGTCGTATTCCACCACCCGCGAGCGCCGGGACGATTTCGATATTCTGCGGGATCACCCGCTGCTGCTGGCCGCCGTTGTGGCCGTGATGCGCCCCGGTGCCACCGTCTGGTTTTCCACCAACCACCAGGATTTTACCCCCCGCATGGACCAGCTGCCGGTGGCCGGGGCGGAAGAAATCACCGCGGCCACCATCCCCGAAGACTACCGCAGCAAACGCAAAACCATCCACCGCTGCTGGAAAATCACGGTGTGAGGGTCGCGGCCCCGGCTGTCGGACCCCTTTCACCCGCACGCAGGCGGCCGCCGCTGCCGGGGAGGATTTTGTCAGATGCCGGGAATCGTGATAAGGGGCTGTGAACCCGATCGTTTTCAACGGGCCGCTATCGGAGCGCTCCGGCCGCCGAAGGCCCACCGGGGGCGATCATCGGTGCAGCCCCGCAATTCAAGGAGCCCGGGATGGCAGCAGCGCCCCGTCGGCCAAAGATCCCCCCGCGTCTGCGCAGGCTGACCCGCCTGCTGATCTGGCTGGTGGGGGTGTTTCTGCTGGTGACGATCCTCCAGGTGGCGGCCTTGCGTTTTGTCAACCCGCCGGCCACCGTAAGCGTCTTATGGGAATACACCCGGCAGCGTATCAAGGCCGAACCGTACCGTTCGCCCGCTTTTGTCTGGCAGCCGATTGAAAAAATATCCCCGCACCTGCGCCGGGCCGTGCTGGCCGCCGAAGATCAGCGCTTTGCAAAACACCACGGGTTTGATTTGATTGAAATCCGTAAAGCGGCCCAAGACATCCTCTTCGAGCAGCGCATCCGGGGGGCCAGCACCATTTCCATGCAGACCGCCCGGACGGTTTATCTGCTGCCGACGCGCAGCGTCCTGCGAAAAGCCCTCGAGGCCTATTACACCGCCTTGATCGAGGTTTTTTGGGGCAAGCGCAGGATCCTGGAAATGTATCTCAACACCGTGGACTGGGGCACCGGGGTGATGGGGGCCGAGGCGGCTTCCCAACGCTATTTCAAAATATCCGCGAGCCGCCTGAACCCGCGCCAGGCGGCCCTCCTGGTGGCCGTACTGCCCAACCCGCACCGCCTCTCGCCGCTGCGGCCCAACCGCTACGTCCAGGAGCGGGTCCGGCGGATTACAGCCGAGATGCATCTCATGCCGCTGCTGTAGGCTGCTCACCGGACGCCGGCTGCGCTCTCACGCCTTGCGTCGCAGAACGGCCTTCTGCTTCTCCTTGTCGGCCGCATTTTTTTCAACGAAGATCGGCCGCCCGCTGAAGGGGTCCTTACCCGTGCGGTACATCAGGGTGGACCAGGTGGAGGGGGTGGGGGTGAAGATCTGGACCTGCTCGGGCAGCAGGTGCAGCTTGCGGACCGCAAAGGTGCCCAGCTGGTGCATATCCGCCAGGCTGCAGCCGGGGTGCGCGGCCATCAGGTAGTAGGTCAAAAAAACCTCGAGGCGGTGCTTCTGCCGCAGGGTCTGAAACAGCCGGATGAAGTCCTCCAGATCTTTGCGGCCGGGTTTGCCCATCAGCCGCAGCAGCGGCGCGACCACGTGCTCGGGTGCGATTTTCAGCTGCCCGGAAACGTGGTGGCGCAGGATCGTCTCCAGATAGCGGGCGCCGGCTGCGCGGTCCTGCAGGATCAGGTCGTAGCGGACCCCCGAGGCGACGAAGACCTTGCGCACCCCGGGCAGCCGGCGCAGGGCTTCCAGCAGCCGGATCTGGCGGCCGTGGTGGACCGGCAGGTGGCGGCAGGGCTCGGGAAAAAGGCAGCTCTTGTCGCGGCAGGCGCCCTGGTGTGTTTTGCGGCGGCATTCGAAGCCGTACATGTTGGCCGTGGGGCCGCCCACGTCGGCGATGATTCCCTTGAAGGCCGGGTGATGCGCAAACCCGGCCGCCTCGCGCAGCAGGGAGGCCTCGCTGCGTGAGACGACGTGCCGTCCCTGGTGCACCGCAATGGCGCAGAAACGGCATTCGCCGTAGCAGCCGCGGTGGGAGGTGAGGGAAAAGCGGATGGTCTCGAGGGCCTTGACGGGGCCGTCTTTCGCGTAAAAGGGGTGCACGTCGCGGATATACGGCAGTTCGTAAATTCGGTCGAGGGCCTCCGGGGACGGGGGCGGCTGGGGCGGGTTCTGGACGATGTAGCGTGTGTCCTGGCGCTGGTAGAGCCGGTGGGCCGTGAAGGGGTCCGCGTTTTCGTAGAAGGTTCGGAACATCGCGGTCAGCTGGTCGTCGTCGCGGGCCACCCGCTCATGGGGCGGCAGCTCGATGTCCGGCCCCGGAAAATCGGCCAAGGCCGTGGGCGCCTCGCGGCTGATGTAAGCGATGCCGCGGATTGTGCGGATGTCGCCCCCCCGGGCCAGTGCGGCGGCCAGTTCAAGGACGGTCCGCTCGGCCATGCCGTAGACCAGCAGGTCGGCCTTGGCGTCGAAGAGCACGGCGCGTCGCACGGCGTTCGACCACCCGTCATAATGCGAGATGCGCCGCAGGCTGGCCTCGATACCCCCCAGGACAATCGGGCGGGTCGGTTTGAAAAAGCGCCGGATGAGGTTGCTATAGACGATCAGGGCCCGGTCGGGGCGCCGGTTGTTGAGGCCGCCGGGGGTGAGATCGTCGCTTTTGCGCCGCTTGCCGGTGGCGGTATAGTTGGCCACCAGGGAATCGACGCTGCCGCCGGTAACCCCCCAGAAAAGGGCCGGTTGCCCCAGCCGGCCGATGTCGCGCTCGCTGTGGATGTCCGGCTGGGCGATGATCCCCACCCGGTAGCCGGCGGCCAGCAGCACCCTGCCGATGACGGCCGCTCCGATGGTGGCCGAATCGAGATAGGTGTCCCCGGTCACCAGAATCACGTCCAACTGCGGCCATCCCATCTGCCGGACCTCCCCGGGAGTGGTAGGGATAAAGGTCGGGGGGCTGGGGGGGGTGACGGCGTTTTCGGACATGGCGCACCCTTATCTTATCTTGTTTTCGAAAGCACGCGAATAGCCGGCCGTTTGCACAAAAGCCCCATCCGGCCGCCTTCGCGGGGCATTGTCCAAACCCCAAGGAATTGTCCGATGTCCCCAAAGAAAAAATTCTATGCGGTTGCCAAGGGCCGCAAGCCGGGTATCTATCTGGAGTGGTACGGCCCGGATGGGGCCCAGGTGCAGGTTGAGCACTTTCCGGGTGCTGTTTTTCGCGGGTTCGCCACCCGGCGGGAGGCCGAGGCCTTCCTCGAGCAGCCGCCCGCGGGCCGGGTCAAACCAAGGCCTTCTCCTATGTCGGGGGCGACACGCCCGGCGCCGACAGGCGAGGTGATCATCTACACCGACGGCAGCGCCCTGAAAAACCCGGGCCCCGGTGGATACGGCGTGGTGATATTGGAAGGGGATCGGCGCACCGAGCTTTCGGGGGGGTTCAGAAAAACCACCAACAACCGCATGGAACTGCTGGCCTGCATCAAAGGGCTCGAAGCCCTCACGACACCCGCCACGGTGACGCTCTACAGCGATTCGGCCTATGTCGTCAACGGCATTACCCGCGGCTGGGCCAAGTCCTGGAAGCGCAGGGGCTGGCTAAAAAGCAACGGTGAGCCGGCCCTCAACCCGGATCTGTGGGAAAAGCTCCTGGGGCTCTGCGAGAAGCACGCCGTCCGGTTCGTCTGGGTCAAAGGCCACGCCGGCAACGCCGGCAACGAACGCTGCGACCAGTTGGCCACCCGGGCCGCCGCGGGCGGACGGCTGCCGCCGGATGCGGCGTATGAGCAGGCCCTGCGCCAAAAATGACGACAAACTTAAGCGCTTCAGCGGGAGTGGCGGCGGCGGAAAAAAGCGCGAAAGGCCGGAACGGTTTTCGGCAACAAAAAAGGGCATTGCCCCGTAGCGGCCGGCAATACCCTTTTCAAGCTGTGGAATGGACGGTTAGATCACCGTGACATTGACTGCAGCGGGGCCCTTCTGGCCCTGCTCGATCTCGAACGTCACCCGGTCGCCTTCATTCAGAGACCTGAAACCGCTTGAGTTGATTGCGGAATGATGAACAAATACGTCCGGACCGTTTTCCTGCTCGATGAAACCAAACCCTTTACTGTCGTTAAACCACTTTACTACGCCTTCTGCCATGGTGACTCCCTCCTTGTTAAAAAAATTCTCTAAGTTTCAGACTGCAGGTCGCCACTTTGGCAAATGGTTTTTTCACCTTCAGTAAGAAACCGGCCCAGTGAAAACCCGAGCCTTCATTTACGGATATCCAATACCATATTTTTAAAAAAAAACAAGCGCATTTCAGGAAAAAATTGACCTTGGGATTTTTTTTCGCCCGAGCGGTCGTTTGGTCTGCGGCCGAGCGCGGCGGGAGTGGGCCGTCGAGGGACTCACCCGCCGCGGCTTGGCGGGCACGGCCGGCCGTGCGGCTGAGGGTAAAATCGCCGTCCGGCGAGAATCATCCCGCCCCCAAAAAACCGGTCGGCGGCGGGGTGGCTTCTCCACGGCGCGCCCGCTTCTATCGGGAGTTTCGGGAGCGCTGGCGCTCGGGAGCGCGTGTGGTCGTGGCCCGGCCGGCCGGCGTTCGCCGTCGGCTGGAAGTTTCCGTCCCCGAGGGCGACATCCAGGCAAAAGCGCCCGCCTGCGAGCGCCCGGGTCGACTTGCCGCGGGCTTTCGGGTGCCCGACGGTTGACGCGGTTGTCGTTCGAAGCGCCGGCCGTCGTCTACCTTTGGCGGGCTGGGGGCCGCGTAGTTAAAATCCGCCAGGGTGCGGCGTTCGGTGCGGGAACCCAGCACGCGGTCGATGGCGCGCACCATCTCCTGGTCGGCGGTGGTGACCAGGGTGAAGGCGTCGCCGCTGCGGGTGGCCCGGCCGGTACGGCCGATGCGGTGTATATAAGCCTCCGGGGTGTTGGGGATGTCGTAGTTGATGACGTGCGAGATCTGAGTGACGTCAATTCCCCGGGCGGCGATATCGGTGGCCACCAGGATCTGGAACGTCCCGTCGCGGAAGCCGTTGAGCGCCGCCTGGCGCCGGTTCTGGGAGAGGTTGCCCTGCAGCGAGGCCGAGCGGAAGCCGGCGGTGGCCAGCTTTTCGCCCAAGCGCTTGGCGCGGTGTTTGGTGCGGGTGAAGACCAGTACCGACTCGGTGGCCGTGTTTTCCAGCAGCTTCAGCAGCAGCGGGGTTTTCAGGTGCTCGCTGACCGGGTAAAGGGCGTGGCTGACGGTCTCCGCCGGGGCCGTGAGGCCCACCTGGACGGTGACCGGATTGCGCAAAACGTCCTTTGCCAGATGCCGGATTTCAGCCGGCATGGTGGCCGAGAACAGCAGGGTTTGGCGCTTGGCGGGGACATGCTGCAGAATCCGGCGGATGTCGGGAAAAAAGCCCATGTCGAACATCTGGTCGGCCTCGTCCAGCACCAGCACCTCCAGGCGCGAGAGGTCCACCGTGCGTCGGCCGATGTGGTCCAACAGCCGGCCGGGGCAGGCGACGACGATGTCGGCGCGTTTCAGCCGCTCGATCTGCGGGTTGATGCCGACACCGCCATATACGGTGGTGCTCTTGAGGGCGGTCCCGCGTCCGAGGGTCTCAATGGCCTGGTGGATCTGTTCGGCCAATTCGCGGGTGGGGGCGATGATCAGTGAGCGGACGTGGCCGCGGGACGGGCTGCCCGCGAGCAGACGGTTCAGGATCGGCAGCACAAAGGCCGCCGTTTTGCCGGTGCCGGTCTGGGCCAGCCCCATGACGTCCTGGCCTTGCATGACCGGCGGGATCGCCTGGATCTGGATCGGGGTCGGGTGGGCATAGCCCGCCGTCGTGACGCCTGCCGCGACGGTGGGGTGGAGATTGAACGCGTTAAAATTCGAATTCATTAGATTCCTTCAGGAAAAAGTGGTGCGATAAAAAAAAGCCCCGGAGCAATTCCGGGGCTTACGATATGGTCGTTGGTTTCCGGGAAGTGTATCGAGGGGGAGTAAATGATGTTCAGATAGTAGTGGCTTAACCTG